>JAEZYR010000139.1 GCA_023442635.1 Bacillota bacterium
GCCAAACTGTGCACAAAAGTAGCAATTTGGCCATAAAGTGTCTGATTCAAAGCAGCTTGATCCAGGGCAAGGATGTCCCAACCCAGGTGATCTTTGGCTCGATCAAAAAGTGCTCTAGCAGCAGGAAGGGACTCGTATAAACTTCGTCCCATGCCTTCATATTGGGCGCCTTGACCAGCGAAAAGATAGGCTTGCAAAGGGCTTTACCTCCTCAATATCTTGACATGAAATTGTAGAGTTCTTAGACTATATGAATATTTTGATAGTCAAATTATTACGCATTTGGCGTCTCTCTAAGCGCCAAACGACTATCTGGATTATAGCGAAGCTCGGAGGTCTTGGCATGTCACACACGCACAAAAAGCCCATTCGCCCAATGCAGATTATGGGCTCAGGTCATTATCTTCCACCCCTCGAAGTGCCCAATGAAGCTTTTGCCCAAATCGTGGAAACATCAGATGAATGGATTCGTACTCGAACAGGTATAGAGAGCCGGCACTTATCGGAAGGCGAGGGTGCCTGGCTGATGGGCGTGAAGGCTGCCCAGCAGGCACTTGAGGATGCCAAGCTGAGTGCTGACGAGCTCGACATGATTATTGTGACCACTGTCACGCCAGACTACACGACCCCCAACACCGCCTGTATTATTCAGGGCGAAATAGGCGCGAAAAAGGCCTTTTGCATGGATGTCAATGTGGCCTGCTCAGGCTTTGTTTACGCACTCGATATGGCGAGTCGCTACTTGCAAGATCCCAAAATTGAGCATGTGTTGATTGTTTCAACAGAACGCCTCAGCGGTATTACCGACTATCAGGATCGCTCGACCTGCGTGCTTTTCGGTGATGGCGCGGCGGCTGTCCTTCTGGGCAAGGGCGATGGACAGCAGGGCCTTTTGGCGGTAGAACTGGGCGCGGATGGCGAGAATGGCGGCTTTTTGACCGCTCGGATCACGCGGCCTTTTTCGCCTTTTGGGGAGCCAGGGCGCACGCGTGAGCCGCGCTTTGCAGAAGCCAAAGACACCCTGCAGATGGCAGGCCGAGAGGTCTTTCGCTTCGCTGTCAGTGTAATGAGTGATGCTGTCGAACGCGTTCTGGAAGAAGGCGGTTGTGAACTTCAGGACTTACAGCTTTTGGTACCGCACCAAGCCAACAATCGCATTCTCGAAGCCGCCATGAAGCGTTTGAACTTGCCGATGGAGCTTTGCTATGCAGGCTTGGAACGCATCGGCAATACGAGCTCTGTCAGCATACCCTTGGGCCTGGACATCTGTCGCAAAAATGGCCGCATGAAAGCAGGCGATCTGGTCGCTATTTGCGGCTTTGGTGGAGGTCTGAGCTACGGAGCTGCGCTTTTGCTGGTTTAAGCTGAACAGCGGTCAAAAGATGAGCCAATCTGTGGCATCATTTGCCTGAGGTGAGGACGAGCGCGAAAGCTGCGTTCTTAAGAAAAACAGCGTGCCCAGACATTCTGTTCAAATGCTTTGGGATTCAGAGGATCAATTAGGAGTGAACATGCAAGAAGCCAAGCGTCAAAATAGACTGGTTATTGTGACGGGGAGTTCTCGCGGCATTGGACGAGCTATAGCTGAGGTTTTGGTAGAGCAGGGCTATGACTTGCTTTTGCCTCATCGAGATGCCGAAGAAAAGCAAGCCGAACGCCTTGAAGCGCTGCGACAACATGCCCAAGAAGCTGGCTTACCAGAGCCAAACTTGCTTTCGATTCGCTGTGATTTACAAGAGCCTGGCGCAGCTGAAGCCATCGCAGCACTAGCCAAAACAACTGAGGTGCCACTTTATGGATTGGTCAATAATGCAGGCATCACGCGAGATGGCTTGATGATGCGTATGTCACAGGCTCAGTTTGAGGAAGTGATTGACGTCGATTTGGTCAGCCCTTTTAACCTGACTCGAGCTATCTTGCCCCTGCTGACGAAACAGCGCTTGGGTCGCATTGTTAATGTTGCTTCAGTCGTTGGCCTCTACGGCAACGCGGGTCAGGCCAATTATGCGGCAGCCAAAGCTGGTTTGATCGCTATGGGCAAGAGCTTAGCCCGTGAGGTCGCTCGCCGTAACATCACTGTTAACGCGGTCGCACCTGGTTTTATTGAAACGGATATGACGGCAGCCATGCCTGAAGCGGCTCGCGAGGCCGCCATAGCCGAAATCGCACTGGGGCGTTTGGGGCAGCCTCGCGACATCGCCCTGTGTATTGCTTTTTTGCTGTCGGATGCAGCGAGTTACATTACAGGCCAAGTCATCGAAGTGGCTGGAGGCTCGCGCCTCTAAGTCTGACTTCAGCTTGCAGGTATGGGCAGGCGAGATAGAATGGATTGCTTCTTTGGAGGAAGGGTATGAGAGAACGGATGCAAGCTCAAAATCGTCGAGTCGTTGTGACGGGTATTGGCATGATGAGCGCGCTGGGTTTAGAACGCCAAAGCAACTGGGCCAAATTGATGGCTGGCCAGCATGGCATTAGCCCAATTGAAGCTTTTGACACCAGTGATTTTCGCTGCCATCTGGCCGCTGAGATCAAGGATTTTGATCCGAGTCAATACTTTAGCCGTAAGGATATTCGCCACACCGATCGTTTTACCATGTTTGCTTTGGTGGCAGCCCAAGAAGCCATGGCTGATGCAGGCTTGGCAGAGTTGAATGCCGAAAGCCTAAGTGAAGAAGAAAGTTTTCGATCTGGCGTCATTGTGTCGAGTGGTATCGGTGGCTTGTGGACGCTCGAAGAAGAGAGTCGCAAGCTGCAAACGAGGGGCCCACGTGCGGTTTCGCCCTACTTTATTCCGATGATGATTGGCAATATGGCGCCAGGCGTTATTTCCATGCGCTATGGCTTTCGAGGCGTGAACATTGACATCACAACAGCTTGCGCTTCGGGCGCGCACGCCATTGGCGAAGCCTTCCGCCGCATCAAGTACGGTGAGCTCGACCGTTGCATTTCGGGTGGTGCAGAAGCGACGATTACCCCTCTTGCTCTGGCTGGCTTTGGCAATATGACAGCTCTGACCAGTTCGGATGATCCAGACCGCGCCTCGATTCCTTTTGATGCTGAACGCAGTGGCTTTGTGATGGGCGAGGGAGCGGCCATCCTTCTACTTGAAGAGCGAGAGATGGCCCTGGCTAGGGGTGCTCATATTTATGGTGAGATTTCAGGCTATGGGGCAACGGGTGATGCGTATCACATGACCAGTCCAGATCCCGATGGCCGAGGTGCACTAGCTGCCATGCGCTTGGCCTTGCGCGAGGCTGGCCTCGAAGCGTCGACGGTCGGCTACATCAATGCCCATGGTACGGCAACTCCGACCAATGACCGCGTGGAGACTCGGGCTATCCACCAACTTATGGGGGATCTAGCTCAGCAAGTGGCGGTTTCTTCGACAAAGTCCATGACGGGGCATATGCTGGGCGCAGCAGGTGCTTATGAAGCCGCGGTCTGCTTGATGGCTCTAGAAGCGCAACGCGTTCCAGGGACGCTGGGCTATCGCGTGGCCGATCCCGAATGCGATCTCGATTATGTGACAGAAGGCGCTAGGGACTTGAACTTTAAGGTCGCTTTGAGCAATAGTTTGGGCTTTGGTGGGCACAACGCCACCTTGCTTTTTGAGAAACATGAGGAGGCCTGAGATGCGCACACAGGCAGAGATTATCGAATTGATGGCAGCCATGGCTGAACATGGTGTGGACGAGCTATCTATCAAAGAAGGAGAGGACAGTCTCAAGCTCCGGCGGCATGTGGAAGCGCGTCTGCCGCTCATGAGCCTGCCCACTCAAACCGTGCCCTATGAGGTGCTCGCAGCAAACGATAAGCCGCAAGTTTTGTCCAGTGCTCCGACAGTAACAGGGCAAGAGTCTAAACAGCTTGCGCCTGCACCAGCTGATCCACCCCAAAAAGAAGGTGAAGACATTACCGCCCCTGTGGTGGGTGTTTATTACGCTGCGGCCTCACCAGAGGCTGCACCTTTTGTACAGGTCGGCCAGGAGGTCAAGGCAGGGGATGTGCTCTGCATCATTGAGGCCATGAAGCTGATGAATGAAGTGACGGCGGAAAAGGCGGGTAAAATTGCTGAAATCTACGTCCATAATGGTGATCGCATCGAGTATGGTCAAGCGCTCATGCGCCTCGTATAAGCCACATATAAGGAGAAAGTCAATGGCTGTTTTGATGGATCGCGAAGCAATTAAACAAGTCATTCCCCATCGTGAACCCTTTTTGCTGGTTGATGAAATCCATGAGTTGACGGGCGAAACCGTCCGTGGTGCCCTCCAGTTGACAGGGGAAGAGGCCTGGTTTCGGGGGCATTTCCCCAATGAGCCCATTATGCCAGGCGTACTTATGATTGAGGCCATTGCTCAATGTGGGGCCGTTCTGGTCTTGAGCCAAGAACAGTTTCGAGGCAAGACGGCCTATTTTGCCAAAGTTGACAAGGTGCGATTTCGCCGCAAAGTGGTGCCAGGCGATTGCTTAGAACTTAAGATGGATGTCATCAAGCAGAGAGGCCCCATGGGTACTGGCTACGGTGAAGCGAGGGTGAACGGAGAGTTGGCTGTCAGCGCTGAATTGACCTTTGTGGTAGGAGAAGCTGAGGCAAAGTAATGTTTCGACGAATCTTGATCGCCAACCGTGGCGAGATCGCCCTGAGTATCATTCGTTGCTGCCGAGAGCTTGGCATCGAAACGGTCTTAGCCGTCAGCGAAGTGGATCGAGAAAGCTTGCCAGCGCTTTTGGCGGATGACAGCATCTGCATAGGTCCTGCCTCTCCAGCCCTGTCCTACCTCAACCGTCAAGCGATTCTCTCGGCGGCAGTGACAAGCGACTGCGATGCAATTCATCCAGGCTTTGGTTTTCTTTCTGAAAACGCCAGTTTTGCTCGCATGTGCGAACAAATGGGCGTCTGCTTTATCGGTCCTTCGAGTGAAGCCATGTCGATGCTGGGCGACAAAAACCGTGCTAGGCAGACGGCCATGGCGGCTGGGGTGCCCGTCGTCCCAGGTTCGCCCAACGTGCTTGAAGATCTGAGCGAGGCCCAGCAGGTGGCTAAAGACATAGGCTATCCTGTCATCATCAAAGCCGCTTCTGGTGGCGGAGGGCGTGGCATGCGTATCGTGCACGCTGCTGACGAACTCGAGCGGGCTTTTTTGGCAGCTAAAGCAGAGGCCAAAGCTGCTTTTGGCGATCCCCGCGTTTACATGGAACGTTATGTCATCGACCCTCATCATGTCGAAATTCAGCTGATGGGCGATTGTCATGGCGGCTTGCTTCATTATGGTGAGCGAGATTGCTCTGTTCAAAGACGCAACCAAAAGTTGATTGAGGAGAGTCCCTCGCCTTTACTGACGCCATCCTTGCGCGAAGAAATGGGGCAGGCAGCCCTGCGCTTAGCACGTGCTGTGGGTTATGTAGGGGCAGGTACGGTCGAGTTCCTGGTGGATCAAGACCTCAACTATTACTTCATGGAGATGAATACCCGTATTCAAGTTGAGCACCCAGTCAGCGAAGCGGTCACAGCCTCACAAATTCTCCAAGAGCAAATTTTGGTGGCAGCTGGCGAAAGGCTCAGCCAGAAGCAGCGCGACATTAAACTCGTTGGCCACGCCATCGAATGCCGTATCAATGCAGAAGATCCTCTGCACGATTTTCGGCCTAGACCTGGGCGGATTGAGCAGTTGCTTTTGCCAGGTGGCTATGGGGTTCGTGTGGATACGGCTCTGTATACTGGGGCACTGATACCGCCGGACTATGACAGCCTCATCGCCAAGATTATTGTCCATGGGCGCAACCGAGATGAAGCGATTCGCCGTATGCGCCGCGCTTTGACCGAGACGCTCATTGTGGGCGTACCCACCAATATTGACTTTCATTTGGCTATTTTGCGCGATCCCCTTTTCTTGGCTGGTGAGCAAAATATTCGCTTTATTGAACAGCGCATGCCGCAGCTGTTGCGAAATCTGACAGGCTGAGGAGAGCTCCTTATGGCAGACATCAAGCATGAACAATTCGCTCAAGCCTTGCGCCAGCGTGTCGATCGCGGCCGCAAGACAGCTGAACAGCTGGGTGTGCGAGAGCATCTTATTCAGCAGGCTGAAGCCAATGGACGGCGCTTGCCAGAAAGGCCTTATGCCTATCGCCAGCCGATTCCAGACGACCTTTGGATTAAGTGCCCAGACTGTGGCGGTATCATGTACCGGGATGAGTTTCTCTCCAATGCGAGCGTCTGTACCCATTGCCAACACCACTTTCGTATTGGCGCCCCAGAACGCTTGGCCAGGATTGTGGACGATGGAAGCTTTGAACCAATCGATGAGGATCTCGAAACCTTGGATCCCTTGGCCTTTGAGGGCTATCTCAACAAGATCGAGCGCTTGCGACAGCGCACAGGCCTCAAAGAAGCGATCTTGACTGGGCGAGCCTTTATCGAAGGCATGCCTTGCTATATAGCGGCCATGGATAGCCGCTTTTTGATGGGCTCGATGGGCTCAGTTGTGGGCGAGCGCGTTACCCGCCTTTTTGAGCGGGCAACGGACGAAGCCTTGCCCGTCATTATGTTCACCGTATCGGGCGGCGCTCGTATGCAAGAAGGCATCCTCTCGCTCATGCAGATGGCCAAAACATCAGCTGCCCGTGGCCGCCACAAAGCGGCTGGCCTATTGTCCATTATGGTTCTGACGGATCCCACAACAGGTGGGGTGACGGCCAGTTTTGCTTCTTTGGGCGACTATCTCATTGCCGAACCAGGGGCGCTCATAGGCTTTGCTGGCCGCCGCGTCATTGAAGGCACCATTGCTCAGCAACTGCCCGAAGACTTCCAGCGCGCCGAATTCTTGCTCGAACACGGCTTTTTGGACCTTATTGTCGAGCGTCAAAAGCTTAGGCCCGTGTTGGCTCGTTTGCTGGCCGACCATGAACCAGGTGGGAGCAGAGCTCTGCCAGAACCTGGTTTGTATCAGACGGCGATCGAAAGAGCCGAGGCCAATCAGCAAGAAGGCAGGGGCGCTGTGGCTGAAGAGAAGGAGAGCAGTGCAGGCACAAAGTCTGTGCCAGCAGCCACAGATGAGGAAATGGCGGTGACCCCCAAAATCGCTACAGGAGCAGAGTGTCTTGGGCAGATTCGAGCCAAAGGACGGCCGACCGTTGATGATTGGATACCCCTCATTTTTGATGAGCCGCTTTACCTTGCTGGTGATCGCGCCTTTGCTGATGATCCTGCTCTCTGGGGTGGACTAGCCCATTTGGATGGCCGACCTGTGACCGTTATTGCGACGCGCAAAGGACATGACTTAGCTAGCAACCAGGCGCGCAATTTTGCGATGCCACACCCTGAAGGTTATCGCAAGGCGCTGCGTTTGATGACCGAAGCGGCAAGGGTCAACCGCCCCATCTTGACCCTGATTGACACGCCAGGCGCTTATTGTGGTTTGGGAGCAGAAGAAAGAGGACAGGGTGAGGCGATTGCACGAAATCTGCTGGCCATGTTTGACTTGCCAGTTCCCATTTTGAGCATTGTGACAGGAGAAGGTGGCAGTGGAGGGGCTCTGGCGATCGCGATAGCAGACCGCTTAGCTATGTTGAGTTACGCTTGCTATTCAGTTATTTCGCCGCGAGGCTTTGCTTCTTTGCTTTGGAAAGACCCGACACGAGAGCTTGAAGCGGCCAACCAAGCCAAAATGACGGCCAGCGCTCTCCAGAATTGGGGCATATGTGACCAGATCATAGCCGAACCCGAAGAAGGCGCTGCGGCAGATCCAGCCTTAGTTGCACGCCGCATGAAGCGCTTCTTCTTGGATAACTTGGATGAGCTTAGCAAAATGCGCCCAGCCCAGTTGCTAGAAAAAAGGTACCAGCGCTTCCGCCAATTCGGTGTCTATCAGGAACTTGAGTTAGAACCTTAAATTAGAAGCACAAGCAAAGACGAGATGGATTTAGAGGGGAAAGGCTGCTGTCGACTGCCGCTTCCCCTCTTTTTGCGAATGACTTGCAAAGATGGCCTGAATTGCGCAAACTGACGAGAAGACAGTTGAGGAGAAGCTATGAATAAAGAAGAGGCAAGGCTGTCCATGTCACAGACTCAGGCGGCGCTTTTGGATGAGGAGTTAGGACATCGGCGAGAAGCTGAGATCATCTTAGATGTGCGCGATTTGAGCTTTGCCTATCCAGGTCAAGCTCACTTGCTTGAAGGCTTGAATTTCCATCTGCACCGCGGTGATTATGTAGGCCTTATCGGGGCTAATGGAGCTGGTAAGAGCACCCTGGTGCGCTTGCTGCTCGGTTTGCTAGAACCGCTGCAGGGTGAGATCCTTTTCTTCGGTGCCAAAGAAAAGAGGGCGAGGCAGCACCTAATCCAAAAGCATTTGGCCTATGTGCCCCAGCGCCCCCAACACTGGAATGCATCGTTTCCAGCTACTTGTGCTGAGATCGTAGCCGCGAGCCTCTATCGGGATTATGGGCTTTTTCGTTGGCCAGGTCGCAAGAAAAAAGCGAAGGTCGAGCAGGCCTTGGCTCAAGTGGGTTTGGCTGGCTTCGAAAAAAGAATGGTGGGTGAACTGTCAGGCGGTGAGCTCCAGCGGGTGCAATTGGCACAAGCTTTGATTACAGACCCTGCCCTGATGATCTTGGATGAGCCGACCAGTGCCGTGGATGAAGCAGCGGCTAAGGATATTGAGGATCTGCTGAGTCGACTTAACAGGGAGCAGGGTATGACACTGCTGATGGTTTCCCATGACTTAGCGACGATGAACAGTCGCTGCCACCGTCTTTTGTGTCTTGGGATGAACGGCTTTTTTGAGCACAATGCTGAACGGCCTTTGAGCGATGCAGATATTCATCAACTCTTTGGACGTGATTTGTTTATTCACCGCGCTTTTCAGCAGGAGGAGATCTGAGTGGAGATGCTCGCATTATTTTCAGCTAGCTTTTTACCGTTGGCAGCAGGGAACTGGCAGCGGCTGCTCGAACCCTTTCAGTATGGTTTTATGGTTCGGGCTTTTTGGGCGGGCTTATTTTTGGCGATTGCCCTTGCCATGATTGGCAGTGTGGTGGTTTACCGCCGCCTCTCCATGATTGGTGATGCGCTAGCACATGCTTCTTTGGCTGGTGTGGCTATCGGCCTAGTGGCTGGCATGCAACCGCTTGTCGGGGCGATGATCAGCTGCATTGTAGCGGCTTTTTTGGTTGAGGCACTTCGCCGCCTCTTTCCTCGCTATGCCGAAGTGGCTTTGGTGGTCGTTCTTTCTTTGGGCATAGGCATAGCGGGTCTGCTTTCAGGGGCGGCCAAAGCTGGACGCTTTGAGTCCTATCTCTTTGGCTCTATCATTGCGATTAGTCCTGCTGAAATGCACCTAACCATTACGGTTGCCGTTCTGGTTCTTTTGGGCTCGAGTTTGCTATATCGAGAACTTTTCTTCTTAAGCTACGACGAAGAACAGGCCAAACTAGCGGGTGTGCCAACTGTTTTTGTGCACAGTTTCTTTACGCTGTTAGAGGCCATCAGCATTGCCATTGCCGCGCGATTGGCTGGCAGCCTGGTTGTGTCGTCCTTGTTGGTCTTGCCCGTGGTGACGAGCATGCTCTTGGCCAAAAGCTATCGCCAAAATTTGTATCTATCCTGCGCTTTCGCCCTGCTTTATATGGAAAGCGGCATCCTGATATCTTTTTACTGGAATACCAAACCAGGTGCGACAGTGGTCATCATTGCGATTGTGGGCTTGCTACTAGCTGCTCTTTATCGCTGGCTCAAAAGATGTCTAGAGCGACAGCAAAAACGCAGGGCAAGGCTATAGCTATAAGCCCCTGCTAGGCGCTCATGGGGTAGGCGGTCTGAGTTAGCAGCGATTTGAAAGGATCAGGAAGATGACGGAACGAGAACTCAAAAACATTTTTCGCCAACACGGTATTCGCTACACCATGCAAAGAGCTGAAGTTTATCGGCTTTTGGCTCGCCACCGACAAGCCATGACAGCAGGACAAGTTCAGCAGGCCTTAGCCGAGGAAGCTGCCAAAGAAGGCAAAGAAGGCCTCTGGTTGTCGACGGTCTACCGCGTTCTTGACTGCTTTGTGGCGGCCAAGTTGTGCTTGGCGGATCATGTGCCTGGCCTAGAAGGTTTAAGCTATCGCCTACTCTCCGAAGAAGACCAACACCACGCCGTCTGCTTAAGCTGCCATCGCCTGATTGAGCTAGCTGAATGTCCTGTGCATGAAGTGCCTCAAGAGCTTGAAAGTTTGGGTTTTGATTGTACAGGCCACAAAGTGGAATTCTATGGTTACTGCTCGGATTGCCAGGATGACGAGGTCAAAAAAGGTAGGCGCTAAGCTCTCAAAATCAAGCTGGCATCAGCTGTCCGACTAGGCTCGCCCTGATTAGGCTGTGTACGGCCTAATCAGGGCGTTTCGAACTTCTTTTAGCGGGCTTGATTGATGTCCAGCAACTCAATACCTTCGTTGCGTTCCAAGGCCCAGCTCATAGCCCAATCCGATTCAAAGAGCAGAACAGGCTGCTCATAGGCGTCGTAGACTTTGAGGGTGGTCGAACTGAGATTAAGCCCCTCAAATGGATTCATGTCACGGCCGCTTTGGCGGACTTGCTGAGGACGAGAGAGCCAGCGCGCAAAGCGATAGTTCAGGCGCTGCTGACGAATCTCAACTTTATACTCAGAGCGCAGACGATGCTCCAAAACATCTAATTGCAAGAGGCCGACCACGCCCACAACAAAGCTCTCAGCACCTGAATCTGGGCGGCGGAAAATCTGGATGGCACCTTCTTGAGCTAGCTGGGTCATGCCCTTCAAAAAGGCCTTGCGCTTCATTGAATCGCGGGCGGAAATGCTGGCGAAGTGCTCAGGGGCAAAGACAGGGATGCTTTCGAAGGTGATGGGCTCGTTGCCCTCGATCAGGCTGTCGCCGATACGGAATTGCCCTGGATCAAAGACGCCGATAATATCGCCAGGGTAGGCTTCTTCGACCACTTTGTGATCCTGAGCGAGGAACTGTTGGGGCTGCTGCAGGCGAATTTCGCGACCTTCTCGCACCAGTTGCACAGACATGTTGCGATCATAGGCCCCTGAACAGATGCGGATAAAGGCCAGGCGATCGCGGTGCTCGGGATTCATATTGGCTTGAATCTTAAAGACGAAGCCTGAGAATCTAGGATCTTCAGGAGCAAGGGAACCCAGGTTTGTCTGGTGAGCACTCGGGGCTGGCGCCATCTCTAGAAAGGCTTGCAAGAAGGGTTCAACGCCAAAGTTGGTGAGGGCTGAACCAAAAAACAAGGGTGTGAGCTGGCCCGCAAGCACGCGCTCCAAGTCCAAAGACTCACCAGCCACATCCAAGAGCTCAAGATCATCTTGTAGCTGCTTGACCATGGCTTCAGAACCGATCATTTGTGCCAGGGCAGGATCTTGCAAGTCAATTCGTTCTATAGCGATGCGGTCAGAACCATGTTTGCCGCTCGTTTCATCAAAACGCAGGACGGCCTTTTGCTGGCGGTCATAGACGCCGAAGAAGTCGCCATCTGTACCGATGGGCCAATTCATGGGGTAACTCTCGATGCCGAGGACCTTTTCGAGCTCGTCCATCAAATCAAAGGGGGGCAAGGCGGCACGGTCCATTTTGTTGATAAAGGTGAAGATCGGAATACCCCGCATGCGACAAACGTGGAAGAGTTTGATGGTTTGCGGCTCGACGCCACGAGCACCGTCCAACAACATCACGGCTGCATCGGCGGCGTGTAGCGTGCGATAGGTATCTTCCGAAAAGTCTTGGTGACCTGGGGTATCCAAAATATTGATGCAATAGCCGTTGTACTCGAACTGCATGACCGAACTTGTGACCGAGATGCCACGCTGTTTTTCGATTTCCATCCAGTCGCTGGTTGCATGGCGGTTGGCTTTGCGCGCTTTGACGGAGCCCGCTAAATGGATGGCGCCCCCGTAGAGCAGGAGCTTCTCCGTCATGGTTGTTTTACCCGCGTCAGGGTGGCTGATGATCGCAAAGGTGCGGCGGCGCTGAATCTCATTTTGAAGCTTTTGACGGTCAGTTACAGGCATAAGAACCTCGATGCAAGGAGTAAAAAGTGCTCAAGTTACCTAGCCAAGACTAGGTAGCAGCAGAATCGGCTTTCAAAGCACAATAGACACATTATAAACCAGCGTTTATCGCCAATAGCTGAGCGCTAAGGCCGTGACAAGCCGTGCTGCCATAAGCAGGCTTGGCTTAGGCTACGCTAGGTAGAGAAGCTTTCTCAAAAGGTGAAACGGCTGCGAAAAGGCAGGACGCTGTGTATAATTCATAAATCATTCTTTTAGAGAGAGTTGTGGGCTTTTAGCTCCCAAAAAGGAGAACAAGACATGTCGGGTCACTCAAAATGGAACAACATTAAGCGCAAAAAGGGTGCGGCCGATGCCGCCAGAGCCAAGGTTTTCACGAAAATAGGCCGTGAAATTCAGCTGGCTGTCCGCAATGGTGGTCCTGACCCGACGGTAAATCGCCAATTGCGTGACATCATCAGCAAGGCGAAGTCAGCCAACATGCCCAACGACAATATTGAACGCAGCATCAAAAAGGCAGCTGGCGGTGGCGATAACAGCAACTATGAGGAAATTCGCTATGAGGGCTATGGTCCAGCTGGTGTCGCTATACTTGTGCGGGCCTTGACAGACAACCGCAATCGAACCGCTGGTGATGTCCGTCATGCCTTTGATAAGTGGGGCGGCAACCTCGGTACCACGGGCAGTGCTTCTTTTATGTTTACCGAAAAAGGCTGCATTGTGGTTGATGGGGAGGAGATCGAAGACAGCGAGGCGCTCATGATGGCCGCACTAGAGGCAGGGGCAGCTGACTTCGAAGAAGATGGCGAGCTTTACTTGATCTATACCGAGGCAGACGACCTGGATGCGGTACGTGACGAGATCGAAAAGGCAGGCTATACCATCGCTGAAGCCGATGTGCATCCTGTCGCGGAGAATCTCATTGCCATTCAATCAGAGGAACAGCAGACGCAGATGCAAAAATTGCTCGACATGTTGGATGACAACGATGACGTGCAAGATGTCTGGCACAACTGGGATGAGGCTGGCTTAGCCACCGAAGAAGACTAAGTACCGTGGCTTGGGCGTGGCTCAAAAAAAGGCGGGCAAAAAAAGCTGCGAAAAGAACGCAGCGCCAGCAGCTCTCTGCCAAGCTGCCGCCAGAGCAAGGCGATGCCAAAGCCAAGATGGCAGCCCTAGAGGCAGAGCTAGGTGATGTCAAGACAGCTGCCGCTAGTGCGCCGCCAGCGCCAGGAGGGCAGCCGCAAGCGGTATTGCCAGAACGCCCAGATGCCGCTGCTGGGACAAACGCGGGTTCTTTGCTCAATCTCAATCCGCTCTTGCTCTATCAAACGGCTGTCGAAAATCGGGTTGCCCAGGGTCAAGAATTACAAGAACGAGAGCAGAAATCTCGTCTAGCTGAGGTGCGGGTCACAGCTTTTGTGGGGCCTAGTGGCACGGGCAAGAGCACCCAAGCTATCCGTGTAGCCCGTGAAAATCGCATAGACTACTTTATCGATGATGGCCTTTTGATCCATGGAGGGCACATTGTCGCTGGCAGTACGGCCAAGCGCGCAGAAACCAAAATTGAATCTGTGCGCCAGGCTCTGTTTGTGGACGAAACGAAAGCAGGTGTCATGCGGCGAGCCTTGGCCGAAAATAGGCCAGAGCAGCTCCTGATTTTAGGTACGAGCGACGCCATGATCGAGCGCATCTGTGACAATCTCTGGCTGCCGCGCCCTTGTCGTCGTATCGGGATTGAAGAGGTGACGAACGAAGAAGAGCGTCGCCTGGCTAAAATGACGCGCATGACCGAAGGTCAGCATACGATCCCTGTGCCTAGTATGGAAATCAAGCACGAATTTTCGGGCTATTTCTCGGCTTTCATGGATCGTTTTTGGCGCCGATCAGGTAGCTCTTTGCGCAGTGCGGCTGATCCAGAAAGAACAGTCGTTCGCCCGACCTTTTCGACCTTGGGGCATTATTCCTTGTCCGATGAGGCGATGCGGCATCTGGTGGAACTCATCGGCCAAAGCGTTCTGGGTGTAGCGGAGGTGCTGGCAGTTGAATTGCACCAGACGGCTCATGGCGTGCTCATGAATTGCAAGATTGCCGTGTTTTACGGCTATTCAGCTCCAGCGACGATGCAAGCCTTTCAGCAAGCATTAAGTCAAGAATTGGAGCGATATACCAGCATCAATTTGCTTTCTATTGGCGTCCAGGCGGCTAGAGTGGCTCACGCGCAAGCAGACAGCAGCTTACACTTGAGGGGAGGGCAGGCCTCTTTGCTCACTTCAGAGCACAGCCCCCTAACTCAGGATCTGGCGCGGGCTGCCTTGCGTCCACTCGCCAGGATGGAGTCAGCAGCTCGCTAGACCGCTAGACGCTGGCCAGGACGAGATAGGAGAGCAGAAAGGGAGGCTGACGATGAGCAGTCAAGAAAAGATTTATACGATCCCTGTTAATGACGCCTTTGCCGCAGAAGGGGATCTTTGTCCTCTTTGTCGCTTGCGCGCGACGGTGGAGGAGCAGCTGCTCGACTATTATTTAGGACCTAGCCTGATGGAACCCGATGTGCGCGAAGAAAGCAATGCCAAAGGCTTCTGTCGCGAGCACTTGCAGGCCATGTACAACAGCCAAAAGAACCGCCTCGGTTTAGGTCTGATGCTCCATACGCATTTAAAGGCTCAAAAAGAGGTGCTCTTGGGCGGCCTCGAAGGGCTGGCCAATCCGAGCCCTAAATCTTTTTGGCAGAGAAAAACAACGGGCATGAGTCCAAAAGAAGTCGCCACGCAACTGCGCCAGACAGCCCAGAGCTGCCTCATCTGTGAGCGCCTAGATAGCACAATGGCACGTTATGTGGAGGTTATTTGCTGGCAATACTTTCATGACGAGGGCTTTCGCCAACGCTTTTTGGAGGCGGCTCCCTTTTGTACGGAACATCTGGCCTTGTTAATCGAAGGCGCTGAACGCCATCTCAAAAGCAAGGAGCAGCTGGCTTTTTGGCATGACTTACATCAAAAGCAGTCAAAACAGTTACAAAGCCTAACGGAAGAGGTCGAATGGTTTACGCTCAAATTTGATTATCGCAATGAGGATAAGCCCTGGGGCAATAGCAAGACAGCTGTTGCAAGAGCCATTCAGACTTTGGAAGGAAGGAGTGAACTCCACTAATGGAGGCAAAGAAGCCCTTTGTGGACGCCAAGATCCAGACGGACATGCTGACGCTGGACGACACCAAGCTGGAGTACGCCCTCGAAGATTGGCTGCTTCCCCTACCGTTGGCAGAAGAAATAGGCTCGAGACGCCAAGAAACGAAGCTTTTATTGCTTCGCCGCTCGGCTTTGCCAGGTTTGGATGAGGAGCAGGGAAGAGACTTGCTTTGGCGCTATTTACAGACTTTGCCAGGCCTAAGTCCAGGTTTTACCGCCCTTGTTCTCATCGGAGAGAGTTTGCACTTGCTCGAAGATGAGGAGCATCTGACCTATTGGGCACAACTCAAAAAGCGTGATATGGGCATCTGGACTTGCCGAGCATCCAAACATGCGCTAAAACTAGAAATCTCTGCAGAACTTGAGACCAGCTTAACCTGGCTGGATACGAGTGTGTTGTTAGAGCGATTGAGTCAGGCTGTGGTCCTGACACTCTGCTGAGGTAGGTATGGCAATCCAAAAAGTTGAAAGCGAATTATTTGTTTTACGCAAAGGCAAGGTAACAGCTCGCATCGATCTAGAGCGGGGCATTTTGACTTGGCAGGAGAGCCAGCGCTGGAATCGCGATTTTACCCGTTCTATACCCAGAGCAGAGCGTGAAGCCTTCCGCGCTTTGCTGGAGGCTTGCAATCCCTTGGCATGGGAACCCGTTTATATTGCCGAGTCGGCCAGTTGTGGCTTGGATCACCTCGAAGGTTGCCAAGAAAGCTGGGAACTACGCCTTTATGATGAGGCGGATCACTTGCTACGAAAAATTCAGGGCTACGATAGCTGGCCGCCTTGCTTTTGTCAGTTGGCTGAGGGCATTTCGCGTCTATTGCGCCAACCCTTTCAGGTCTCCCTTTGATGGAGACGTTTGACTTGCTGTAACTTTGTTTTTGCGAATGGGGCATTCCGATTGGAAATACGAAAAAGGCTCAGCCTTGTGGGTCTGAGCCTTCTTTTTTGTTTGCGAATTTAGGCTAGAAAACGAGCTTATCTGTTCTCGGCTTCAGAAATTCTATCCTCTGTTTGAGCGGCTAGAAACTGTGGCCTGGGGTCGAGAAGAGTGATGGGGCAGTCGTAACGGTAATAGCCCACGATCAAACCTTGACGCAATTCTAGGCCATAGCTGCGATCGCTGTGGGGGCGGCGGGCGAGATAAACACCAGCTCGCGCTACATCACCTAAGTTGTGGTAGTCACTGCCTGCGGTTTGAATCCAAGGATGACTATAGCCCATGGCCAATGACAGCTCGTTGTGGTTGCCTTCGATAGGGGGTGAACCGTTAAAGACTTCGATGCCCTGGATATAGCGAGGTGAAGCCAACGTGCAGCCGTCGCGGAAAGGATGAGCTTGGCCAAAGTAGAGGTCATGCTCTAGGGCGAACTTCGAGAAGGCCTCAATCCCCATTTCGTAAAGGCGAGGAAACGCAAGCAAAAAGTCGCGGTCAAGACCATAAACCAGGTAGTCATTATTAGAGCCAGGGAAGCGCAATTCGATGCCTAGGCGAATATCGATTTGCGAGCCAGCCGCTTCTTTGGCGGCATAGTAGCCTGCAAGGTAGCGGTCAATTTTGCCTGCCCAGTCCTGCTCAGGCATCGCGTCAAAATGCACCTGAGTGTAGTGGTTGGTGATGCCGATCCCGTCATAGCCTGCTTGAATATAGTCATGAACCAATTGGGCAGCGGGGACATGGGCGCACCAGCCGAACTCGCCTGTGTGGCAGTGCATTTCGTATAACCAACCAGGGCGATCCTGGCGGCGAGGGGGCAGTCCTGAACTCGCTTGGGGCGTGCCAGGCTCAAAGGGCTCAGCCTCACGGCCTTGAGCCCAGGGGGCTAGGGCATCAGCCGTGACAGAGGAAGTGCTGTGTTCTGACAAAGTAGCCATATGGATCTTTCTATGCAGAAGCCCAGCAAATTTCACCAGAATAGGGTGAAGGGGTTCTGCCTTTGCTTGATAGCATAACGCGCCTATTCAAATTTGCGGTGTCGATTGATGCGGCCTTGCTTTTACCCTGGCTGCAATAGCTGATAGAATCCCAAAAGATAGAAAAGTTCGGGAGCTCTGGCTTATGGCGGTACATCAAGATCGAAACTGGGCGGAATTTCTAGAGCGTTGTGAGGCTTGCACGGCTTGCCCGTTGGCTGCTAGCCGGCAGCATGTGGTGGTCTGGCGAGGCTCCGTACAGGCGCCCTTGCTTATTATTGGCGAAGGACCAGGGGCACAAGAAGACATCCAGGGCAAACCTTTTGTGGGGCGCTCGGGCAAGCTCCTGGACACGGCAC
>JAEZYR010000154.1 GCA_023442635.1 Bacillota bacterium
CGTGTGCAAGAAGAAGGACTTGGGCTTTTGATGTACCAAAGCAAGCCACTTTTGCGCCAGCAAGTTTTGCCAAGTGCAGGGGGCATTTTGGATCTTAGCGTATGGGCTTATTTGTTGAACCTGGAACCAGGAGAACAATCACTTCTGAGCTGGGCAGAATCTCATCAGATCGAAACTTTATCTTTAGACGAAATAAAAGGGGGGACCACTGAGGGTGCAGTCGCTGCATGGGCAGGGCTAGAAGACGAAGAAACGCAAGCTTTGGCAGAAAAAATAGGAGAAACAGCCAAGCTCGCAGAAGCCTTGGCTTCGCTATATGGTCAGGGGCTACAGCAGATAGACCTTTTACGGCGGCTAGCTGATCTCTTTTCGGTCTGGATCGAAAAATGGCAGCTTGAGCGATTGGCCAAGACCGATCAGCAACTTTGCGCTTTGCTCGCCAATATGGAGGCGAGGGGCTTTGCGGTTGACCGACTGGTTCTTCAGGATTTAGCTGAGGCGTTTCGCCAGCAAGTCGAAACTTATCAAGCGAAGATTTATGAATTGGCGGGGCGCCCCTTTACGATCAATTCTCCCAAACAGTTGGCGACCATACTCTATGAGGATCTAAATTTACCCAAAGGACGCAAGGGCAAGTCGGGCGTTTACTCGACTGCAATGGAGGAGCTAGAGCGCCTTGAGGCCTTACATCCCATCATTCCGCTCATACGAGATTATCGGCTTTTGAGTAAGCTTCTTTCGACATTTGTTTTGGGCTTGCAAGAGTGGATAGCTGATGACGGGCGGATCCATGCCATCTTTGATGCGCAGCTGACACAGACTGGAAGGCTTTCAAGCCGTGACCCTAACCTTCAGAATATTCCAGTGCGCCAGGCATTGGGACGGGAAATTCGGCGCGCTTTTGTGGCCAAAGAGGGCTATACCTTGATCGATGCAGATTATTCGCAGATTGAGCTCAGGTTGTTGGCACATATGTCAGGTGATGAGGCCATGATCAAGGCATTTAATGAACACAAAGACATACACCGACAGACTGCCGCCCGCATTTTTGCTGTCCCAGAAGAGGCGGTGACAGCTGAAATGAGATCAGCTGCTAAAACGGTCAACTTTAGCATTATTTATGGCATATCGGATTTTAGTTTGGCGCAAGATCTCAAGCTCAGTCTGAAAGAAGCTCACCGCTATATCGAAAGCTACCAAGCTCAATTTCCTGCTGTTAAGCCTTATATGGAAAAACTTATTCAGCAGGCTAAAGAACTAGGCTACAGTCAAACCTTGTTTGGCAGACGGCGCTATATACCCGAGCTCAAAGCCAAGTCTCACGTGCAAAGATCCTTTGGCGAGCGAGTGGCTATGAATGCCCCCATTCAAGGAACGGCAGCGGACATCATTCGCTTGGCAATGATTCAGGCGGAGGAGGAACTACGAGAGGCTAAGCTGGATGCCTTTTTGATTAGCCAAGTCCATGACGAATTGATTCTAGAAGTAAGGGAAGATCAGGCTGCGCGTGCAGCTCAAATTCTGCAAAAGGCCATGCAGGAAGTTGTCAAGTTGCAAGTGCCTCTTGAAGTGGAAGTCAGCTGTGGCAAAACATGGTATGAAGCCAAAATTTGATGAAGATGCACGCTAGAATGCTCTTGTGTAAGAGGCTGCGCCTTCTATATAGAAGGCGTGCCCTCTACAAGATTCATTAGATTTTATTGTAAAAGCCTTCGCCCTAAGCCTTAGGGCGGAGGCTTATTTGGCTTTGAACCACCTTAGGCAGGGCGAGGATCTGAACTAATCGAGATTTAAACCAGGATCTTCTTGTGTATTTATGATGAAATTAACAAGGTTGATTAGCGTAGGAATGATGTTGAATCGTTATTTTTTTATGAAAACAGGTGAGTAGAAAAGATAAAAAATGTAAAGAGATGTAGAGTTTAGTAAGCGTAGATGGATTTTTTATAATTGGAAATATTATCTCTTTAGTCATCTTATCAAACGGATTATGAAAGAAAAAGAATCAACTTATTGTGCTGAGGCGTTAGAGGGCAGGGGGATACGGATACCCCGTTGATGGAGCTCTTGGCGGATAAACTGGTGGATCTGTTGCTCTAAGTCCTCTAGGCTTCCATTGTTTTCTAGGCATAAATTGCCGATGGCTCGATACTCTTCTTCTGTCATTTGTAATGCCATACGGCGGCGAGCTTCTGCCTCTGGCATGCCTCGCTTGGCTAGGCGCTTTAGGCGTTCTTCCTCAGATGCCCAAATGACCAGAACAAAGTCTGCTAAATTCAAAAAGCCTTCTTTTACAGGTATAGGTACATCGAGGCAGATGACAGGTTGCCGTTTTTTCTTGGCCAGAGCTACGCCTTCAAGCAGTTGGGCGACGACTTGGCGATGGACAATGTTGCTCAGTTGGTCTAGGGCATTGCGATCTTGAAAAACATGCTGGGCGAGTAAGTGCCGATCCAATGCGCCTTCTTTTGTGAAAAACTGATCGCCAAAGGTGGCTCGTATTTCGTCTAAGGCAAGGCCGTCAGGAGCCGTTGCTTCGTGAGATAGGCGGTCAGCGTCTAAGACAGGGATGTCCAGTTTTTGGAAGCAGGCGGCAGCTGTGGATTTTCCACAGCCTATGCCACCCGTAATGCCAATGACAAAAGTGCTATGCTTCGCCATACTTAGACATTGAAACGGAAGAGGACGACATCCCCATCCTGCACGACATAGTCTCGGCCTTCCGAACGATATAGACCTTGTTCGCGGGCAGCGGCGATGGAGCCAGAACGCTGTAAATCTTCAAAGGAAACAACCTCGGCTCGGATGAAGCCCCTTTCGAAGTCGCTGTGAATTTTGCCAGCGGCTTGAGGTGCTTTTGTGCCTTTTTGGATCGTCCAAGCGCGAACTTCTTCGGGTCCGGCAGTGAGGTAGGAAATTTGATTCAAAAGACGGTAGCTTGCGGTGATCATGCGATCCAGGCCAGAGCTTTGAAGGCCGAGATCCTCTAAAAAGAGAGCGCGTTCTTCGGGTTCAAGCTTGGAGATTTCTTCTTCGATGGCAGCAGAAATGATGACAACTTCAGCATGCTCGAGTTCAGCCTGAGCCCGTACTGCCTTGACATGCTCGTTGTCATCGGCTGTAGACAGTTCATCTTCAGATACATTGGCTACGTAGAGGACAGGTTTTTGGGTAAGCAGGTTGACTTCGCGAATAAGAGCCTGTTCTTCTTTGTCTAGTTGTAGCGTGCGAACAGCCTTACCTTCTTCCAAGGTGCTCTGGATGCGTTTGAGAAGTTCTAGTTCTGCTGCGACACTCCGATCGCCCTTGAGCTGGCGTTCAACACGTTGAATGCGGCGCTGTATATGCTCTAGGTCGGCGAGCACGAGCTCGATATTGACGGTTTCGATATCGTCAGCGGCGTTGGTTTTACCAGCTACATGGATGATGTCATCATCTACGAAGCAGCGAACGACATGCACGATAGCATCCACTTCGCGGATATTGGCCAAGAACTGATTGCCCAGGCCTTCACCATGGCTAGCTCCTGCAATAAGACCTGCAATATCGACAAATTCAATAGTAGCTGGCGTATATTTCTTGGGATGATAAAGCTCAGCTAGCACGTCGAGCCGAGCATCGGGTACT
>JAEZYR010000026.1 GCA_023442635.1 Bacillota bacterium
GTTATTGCAGCTCAATCAGAAGCGTATGAGAACCCAAGTCAGACGGGCAGCTCAACCTATGCCTGGAGAACAGAATCTCTTCGCCGCTGGTCTTGCTCTTCGCAACTACGAAGCTTTGTTAAAGCAAATTCGGGAGATCGATATTCAGCAACTTACGCCTTTAGACGCGCTGAATCGTTTGGCTACACTCCAGGTAGAGGCCAAGAAGATAAAATAAACAGGCGGAAGAGATACGTTAGAGGAGTTTAAGCAGAGATGGCTAAAATACAGCGATTAGATCCACAAACCGCTAACCAAATTGCTGCTGGCGAGGTGGTTGAACGCCCAGCCTCTGTTGTGCGAGAACTCTGCGACAATGCATTAGATGCAGGTGCTTCCCAAATTCGTATCCAAATTGAGCAGGGCGGTATAAGGCGTATCCGTGTAGAAGATAACGGATCTGGCATGGAAGCAGAAGATGCTTATTTGGCCTTTGAACCTCATGCTACGAGTAAAATACGGCGAATTGAGGACTTGGATCAGCTACAGAGCATGGGCTTTCGTGGAGAGGCACTAGCTAGTATTGCAGCGGTAGCGAGAGTTACACTGAGAACACAAACAGCTGAGGCTGAGCAGGGGATTGAAATTTATTTAGAGGCAGGGCAGGTGAGAGAAGAGCGCAAAGCGAAGTACCCCATCGGCTGCCAGCTCACCGTGGAAGACCTTTTTTATAACACCCCAGCTCGTTATAAATTTCTCAAAAGCGATCGCAGCGAACAGCAAAAAGTACTCGAGCTGGTCACGCGCCTAGCATTAGCTAGGCCAGAGGTTTCATTTTCTCTAGAAGCGAATGGCAAAAACCTCTTACACACACCAGGCGATGGGCAACTGATGAGTGCTGCCTGGGCGGTCTATGGAGAAGAAGTTGCCCAACAGCTTCTGACCCTAAGCTATGAAGTACCTGATGATCCTATCCAGATTACTGGACTTTTGGGGCAGCCAAGTCTCAATCGCCGCAGCCGCCTTTGGGAACATACTATTATTAACAAACGCCCGGTTATCGTCCCCTCGATTTTGCGAGCTGTTGAGGACGCTTATCAAGGTAGGTTGATGAAAGGCGACTTTCCTTTTGCGATCTTACAGTTAGAAATATCGCCAGAACTGATTGATGTGAATGTCCATCCTCAAAAATTAGAGTTGCGTTTTTGGAATGATCAACAAGTTTATCGGACCGTTCGGCAAGCGGTGGAAAAGGCTCTTGAAAAGCATACCTATATTAGCTACGGTGCTGAAGTAGAGAAAAGCCCACTGCTGCAACTAAATGATGAGCCTAGCTGCATCGTTCAACCTAATAATCAGGATGTCTCAATTTCGAATCCAAGTCAGTATAAGCAGCAGCAAACGCTATCGAATGAGCACAATGTCTATACATCTAAACATCATGAAGTATCGTATTTGACACCTGAAGCAAAGGCTTTTCAGCAGTGGGAGCTTTCTACACCCCCGAGAAGCAACAGCTTAGGTAGCCTAGGCGATAGTCTAAAGAAAGAAGATGCTTATCCGCTAGCCCAAAAGTTTCAAGTAGGTGCAAACAAAACTTATCTCCCAGCAGACGAATCAGGTCCCTCTGATTCGCCAGTTCTTCGTCCTGAGTCAGGCTCTGATGAATCAAGTGAAGAACGACGCTGGGTTCTCACACAATTTCTTCAGGCCAAATGGGTTGGCACGCTTTTTCATACCTATCTGCTTTTCGAAAAGGATGAGCGCTATTTTATTGTTGATCAGCACGCAGCTCACGAAAAAATTCTTTACGAACGTCTTTTGGCGCATGCCTCGGAACATCAAGGTACAGGAGGATTAGGACAGCATTTGCTGTTTCCGCTAGACTTATCCCTGCTTAATTCTGTAGAGCTCGGTCTTATTCGTCAGCACCAACAAGCGCTAGAAGCGATTGGCTATGCATTCACTTGGGAGCATGAACAGGCCAAAGCCCTAGAATGCGTGCCTTATAGGATAGAAACTGAAAAATCAACGCCTGGACGTCAGCAAAATATCGTGGAGACTTTGCGCCTTTTATTAGATCGCTTAGCACAAGAGCCCTACGGCGACAAACCGACCTTAGATGAAGCTGCCTATCGTCTTTACTTTGCTACGAAGGCTTGCAAAGCGGCCGTCAAGGCCCATGATCATTTAGATGCCAAAGAAGTTGAAATCTTGCGCCAAGAACTTGTGTCACTCGTCGATCCGTTTCAGTGCCCTCATGGTCGCCCCATTTTTATCATGCGACATCTGCAAGAACTAGAACAAGCCTTCAAGCGTATTGTCTGATATGTTGACGGATACCCAAATCTTAAAATTTCCTCAGGTAGACGAGAAAGGTGAGGGTGCTAGGCCTTATCCAGTCTTGATCCTATCAGGGCCAACAGCTTCTGGAAAATCAGCCTTGGCTCAAGAGCTTGTGGATTTTTTTGAACAACATAGCACTTTTGAGGGGAGCTGCATCCTTAACGCTGACAGTCAGCAAGTCTATCAGGAATTAAGTATTTCGACAGCTAAGCCCTCTCTAGAAGAAAGGGCTCGAGTTCCACATGCCTTATTTGATATCTGCTCTATTTATGATTCTTTCAGCGTTGTCGACTATGTCCAATTAGCTCAAAAATGCTTGCAGGAGCTCAAAGCTGAAAAGCGTTTGCCCATTGTGTGTGGTGGCAGTGGACTCTATATTGAAAATTTGCTGTTGAATGAGTCTTATCCAAGCTTGCCCCATGCCTCAGCCATACGGGAAAAATTACAAGAACGTCTGCATTTTGAGGGACTTGATGCCTTAGTTTGTGAATTGCTCGAAAAAGATCCGAATATTAGAGGCAAGATGGATCTAAAAAATCCACGCCGTGTCTTAAGAGCCCTCGAACTTTTGGATGCTCATATTCTGCCTAGTGAACGCCAGCCCAAAACAGATATTGATAGGCGCTGGCTGTGGTTCATGTTGATCTTGAATCCAGATGTTGATACATTAGACAGTCGCATCCGAAAGCGGATAGATAATATGTTTCAGGCTGATATTTTGGCAGAAGCAAGAGCACTCTTGCAGGCTCAGAAAAGTGGCGCTTTGGATGCTCATAGGCCGGCTTTGGCTGGCATCGGTTGCAAGGAGCTTTTTCCCTATCTAAGAGGCGAAGAGTCTTTGGATGAAGCTAAAGAAAGACTTTTCAGGGCTACACGTCGCTATGCCAAAAGACAGCGTACATGGTTCAATCGCTATCGGCGCTATACTCGGCTGCCCATACTTGAAATTCGTGATTTGGCAGATCTCACTAGGCTAGGTGGCTTAGAAAGATTGATGAGCCCCTTGGCTGATATGCTCCGGAAAAATCCCGAAGGTCCCCAAATCAAAATATAAGTTCAAAAAAAAAAGTGCCAAAATTGTGACTAGTGTACTAGAAAATCCCTGACTAGTGTCTCTAGGCAAGCTAGAAAAACAGCCCTAATATATTTTCACAACTTGAATTTACGCTACTTTGCGCTAAGGGAGGGCTGTCTATGCAACTTGAAGGTAAAATTCATCCAGGCAAACGCTATAGCTTACAAACGAAGTATGTTGAGCGTAACAAAATTCCTTTTCGTGATGGAAAAACGCAGAGCCGTATTAGACTTTTGATGCCTGCTTGTCCAATTTCTTCGCTGCCGTTATCTCCAAAGATACTTCATGCCAAAAATAAGCAGAAAAAGCAGGATCTTTTACGCCTATATAAAATGACTGAGCAAAGAGCCGTGGCTCAGAAAAACTCTAGCATGGCACACGAGTCTTACTTGAGTCTCTGCCGCGAAGAAAGACGTGGCGTATTGGTGATCTTGCGTAACGAAAGCGTACTCCATGGTTATATTAAGGGCTTTGATGCCATCAGCATTTTGCTCGAAGATTCAGAGCGCGAATGGTTCATATTCAAGAACAGCATTATGAGCATTACATTGGATCTGCAAGCAACAGGGACATCTCAGTACGAGCGAGCAAAGCTAGCTTATTGGTCAAGATATAGATCACGGCTGGATTCAGGTCGCCTGTCTGTCAACAGTTAATATAACTTTATTATTTAAGATCATTTGCCTTAAAGCCGATAGCAAGCTGTTGAGCTGCTGTCGGCTTTCATCTACCCCTCCCACATAAACAAAATTATTATTTTGTTTATGTGGATAAAAATCGCTAAGTTCATACCCTACCTAGATTTACGATCTCAAGGTCATCTTTCATTTGCCTTAACTTGCTTAATCGAGCGCAAAATCCAATGGTGGATTTGGTAGCCTCTCGCAAAATATCGCTCGTGCTTCTGTTCGTCATCATAGCGAATGAGGACATCGTCTCTCGTATTCTGAACAAGGTTGATACGATAAGAAGCACCTGAAGGTAATGTCAATTTAATTTCGGAATCATCATTCAGTTGCGCATCTCTTAGCGAACTTTTGTTAAGTGCAGTCAACTTTAAGGCCCAGACAATCCGCTGAAAACCCTCTGGATCATCAAGCAGATAAGTTTCTCCATGGTAACTTGCTTCTAATGGATGATCCTGACTGATAAAAGAAAAATGGAAATCCACATCCTTAAAATAGCGATTCTTTTGGATTCCTAAATTGGCAAAGTAAATAAGCGGCAGCAAAACAAGCGCGATGATCACGAACGGCACTAAAACCCAGCGCCACAAACGCCAGGTTTGAAGGCGTCGCAGACTTTTTAACTTCTGTTGTCGCAAGCTACGATGGCGTTCCACTTGCTCATAAAGAGAAGCGCTTTTTTCTGAATTCATCCTTCCCCCTTAACATGGGTTTTTCACAAGGCAGAAAAGCTCGTGTACATCCATGCCATTTTAAAGTAGAAAGCAGCAAGTTCGCAAAGTGAGGAAAATTTTGCATAGAACTTGCAACTCACCCTCGAAGCCCCCTTTTTATCCTCTTAATACCCATTTTGAATATTCATTACAACGAGGAAAGTTTCCTCGATATCGAGCGTTGGTTTATTCACTAGTGTAATTTTATCGAAATAATTTAATTCGGATATTGCCTTATGTTTTGTGAAATGCCTTAGCACCAGTCGTTTCACGGATTTATTACTGGCTTTCTGCTATTTTTCTCGTGACGGGAAAATTAGAAAATATGATAAATTTAATCAGTATCCCAGTTGAAGGAGATCATGGGCTGTGTCTCGATATCCAAACGAAACGCCTCTGCTTGGTGCTGATTTTCCACTTCTTACCGACTACTTGAACTATATGCAGGCCATCCGTGGGCGCTCAGCTTTAACTTGTCGAGAATATCGCTACGACTTACTTTTCTTCTTTCGCTTTTATTTGGCTTGCCAAAATAAGCCTCATGCCTTCGTCCCTTCAGACGAAGAGGTAAGCCATATGGATACCTCTCAACTCGAAGCCAAGCACTTAGCTAAAATTTCTTTGTCAGATTGCTATCGATTTATCAATTGGCTCAGTCAAGGCCGACGGGCCTCATCAGCTAATCGAGCTCGCAAAATATCAGCCTTGCGCGGTTTTTTTGATTACCTTACGTACAAGCGCCAAGTCTTATCTCATAACCCCTGTGAAAATCTAGAACGGCCTAAGGCTGTCAAGCGCTTACCACGCCATTTGAGTTTAGAAGAAAGCCAAGCCTTACTGGCTTCAGCAGCTCAGTCTGACAGCAAGTTCAGCGAGCGCGACTATGCCATTTTGACTTTGTTTTTAAATTGTGGCCTTCGCTTATCTGAACTCTGTCATATTCAAATGGGAGACTGGCGAGACCGCCAATTAAGGGTTATCGGAAAAGGCAATAAGGAACGTACCATTTATCTCAATGACGCCTGTCTAGATGCCCTCCAAGCCTACTTACCTCTTCGAGCTAAAATGCCCATTCATCAGGCTGATCAGAAGGCTCTCTTTATTTCTAGGCAGGGCAATCAAATTTCGACAGCATCTGTCCAACGCTTGATTCGCAAGTATATTATTCTGGCTGGCTTGGATCCTACCCGCTATACAACACATAAACTGCGGCATACCGCGGCCACACTTATGTATCAATACGGCCAAGTTGATATCAGAAAATTACAACATATATTAGGACACACTTCTGTTGCGACTACAGAAATCTACACCCATCTCGACCCAGCTTCCCTGCATGAAGCAGCTGACCGTCATCCTCTGGCTCAAGTCAAAGTAAAAAAGTTGAAAAAAGATGCGTCAAGTTCAGATTAAAGCAAAATCGAACAGGTGAACATCAGCTCAGGCCTGTTCGATTGGAGCTTGATTTTTAAAAACCAATAATGCTCCGTAATTCTTGGAGTTTGGGTAAAGGATCCAACCAGACAAAAAGCATCAGTAAAATAAAAATAAGAGCAATGATAAAAATAAGCTTGTATCGGCGTCGTCTACTGTACTGTCGACGTCTTAACTCTTCTACTGCAGCTGCAGAAGTATAGCCTTTTAAACGATAGGTCTTCCGTTGCCCTCGCCGTTTTAGCCTGCTCAGCAGACCTCGATATTGTTCATGCTTGCCAGGCCCTTCAGATTTAAGACGTAAAAGACGCTCTTTTAGTGTTAAAGGCGATGCTATCTGTATGGTGGGCAAATAGTCTTCTTCACGATAGCTGAGCATCGTCTCTTCTAAGTCAGAGTCGTATGCGTCCAGCTTGGATTCCCAAGCTGGAACCGTGATCGCTACGCTAGCGGGCTCATCTTGCGATAGTTGCGCTCTTCGAAGTTTATGGGGGTCTGACGGCCGCGTGGCTTGGAACGTCATCGTTTCAGATCTCTGCCCACTTGCCAAAAGCGTATCCTCTTTTGCCCTAGGCCGCTCACCCTCCAACATGGGAGCCGAAGTGGGTTCGAAGGCCCCCTCTTCGGCTCTGCTGTTGGCAGAGTGCATCTTTGTATCAGCTTGCCATTTCGCTTTCAAGATGAGTGGCTCTCCTTATCTGAGCATCTTCATGATGATCAATGCTAGGAACTTAGGCCTTGTAGAAGGCTTCGTAGGCACGGATGGTTTCGTGCAAGTCTAAGACGTGTGCAATTTCTTGTGGGGCGTGCATACACAACAGTGGAACGCCACAATCGATTACATCCATGCCAAGATTTGAGAAATACTTGGCTACGGTACCACCGCCACCAGCATCGACACGTCCCAGTTCAGCCGCTTGCCAAGCTACTTCTGCTTGGTCAAACACTCGGCCGACCCAAGTCATAAATTCTGATGAAGCGTCATTAGCTCCACCCTTACCACCACTGCCCGTAGCTTTGAGGATGGCAATGCCATGCCCCAAACGGGCATCGTTATAACGATCTGAAACCGATGGGAAAGTTGGATCAATGCCATTGGTCACATCCGCCGATAACATAGCGGATGCCTCAATAGCCCGGCGGAATTGACGCTCGTTGTGAGAACCATCCTGGCTCATAGCGAGTAACTCTAGGAGGAAAGTTTCAAAGACACGAGATTGTGCACCCGTATTCCCTTGGCTGCCTACCTCCTCTTTATCCGTCAAGATCAGCACAGCCGTTTGACGTGGGGTGTCTGAAAGCTGCGTTAAGGCCTCAAGTCCTGTCCATGAGCAAATGCGATCATCATGACCGTAGGCCGCAATCATGGAACGATCAAAACCAAGGTCACGCGCCTTGCCTGCTGGAACAATTTCCAACTCAGCTGTAATTAAGTCACGCTCGGTAATCCCATAACGCTCATATAGATATTTGAGTAGACCCAGACAAAAGCGGCGCTCTATTTTTTCGGGATAAGGTTCAGATCCGACCAAGAGATTCAGTTCTTCACCCGTTACCACTTCCGTTGCCTTTTTTTGCATTTGCTCACGCGAAAGATGGATGAGCAACTCAGTAAAGGCAAATATAGGATCATCTTCAGATTCTCCCACTGCCAAGCTCACTTGGGTGCCATCTGCACGCGTCACAACACCGTGCAAAGCCAGGGGCCGCGTTGTCCACTGATATTTTTTGATGCCACCGTAGTAATGCGTTTTGAAGTAGGCTAGTTCTTGGTCTTCATAGAGTGGATGGGGTTTAAGATCGACACGAGGCGAATCGATATGAGCGCCTACAATGTGAAAGCCTTTTTCGAGATCTTCCTGGCCGATCACGGCAGCACAAAGAGCCTTATGGCGCTGGATCTGATAGACGCGTTTACCTGGTTTGAGGTCCCCATCTTTTAAGGAATCGAGAGCTACAAAACCTGATTGCTCAAGCTTTTCGACAGCCTTTTTGACGAATTCACGCTCTGTCTTAGCCTGATCCAAAAAGGTCTTATAGGCTGAAGCGTGCTCTCTCGCCTTGAGAATCTCTTCTTCGCTATAGCGATCCCAAAGGAGGTCTGAAACATAACCCAGCTGAGCTAGGAGTGCCTTGCCTGCGCTCTCCTGCTCTTCCTTGCTAAGCTGTGCCTGGCGATCTTGCGACTCTAATTGATGAAGCTCGTGCTCAATTTGTTTTTTTGACATGGATAAATCCCCCTAAATCAAACACTCATTATATACGAAGCTGACCTACGAGCAGTATGCTTAGTAAGGTACATACCTATGCCATACTGTATCCGATGCCACATAGATTTTCTAGGAGGAGAAAATGTCTCTACCCTGCTTTGATTTGCACAACCACACCCGTCATTTTTCGCCCGATGGTAAACAAAGTCTGTCAGAACTCATTGCCCACGGACAAAAGATTGGCCTGAAAGGATTGATGCTGACTGAACACTACGACAAAGACGTCGTCGACGGTTATGCGCAACTGGCTTTGGCACCCTACGGTAAACCAGCCCCTCAAGAATGGGTCTTTGATATCCAGCAGGCCTATCAGAAGCTTCAGAAAGAAAAGAAGCTCCTGCCATCGAATGACAGCAATTTCAAGCTCCTGTATGGGATAGAGGTCGGCTGGATCCCCGAGCAAAAAGCTGAGATTTGGCCTTACCTCAAAAACTTCAGCTCACTCTTTGACGGTATCATCGCATCCGTTCATTGTGTTGATCTAGCGGATATTTACTATGAGCGACAACTCTATCAGCAGGGTCGTGATTATGCTTACGGACACTATTTGGATGCTGCCATAGCACTTTTGGAAGCGGATTTAGACTTTGACATTCTAGGACATTATGACTATGTCGTGCGCTATGCCCCCTGGCCTCAGCCAGCCCTGGACTACGAAGAACAAGCCCAGCGCCTAGATCACCTCTTCCAGTTATTGATTAAACAGGAGAAGGCTCTAGAGATTAACACCAGAACGCGCTATCGCTACTGGGATGCGACTGGTGAAGATATTGGATTTCCAGACAAAAAAATCATCCAGCGCTACCTCGAACTAGGCGGACGGCATATCGTTCTTTCATCCGATAGCCACGAGGCGGGTAATGGTGGACGCCTCTTCAGCGAGACGCTTGCCTTCTTAAGGTCGTGTGGCGTAACAGAGCTTTGCCATTTTGAGCAACGCCAATGCTACTGGGATAAGATCTAAGCCCCATCAAGCCAGCCCATAAAGCTTAGCCTTCTTATCTTGTCGATGTCGGCTTGTCGCCCTCATCGGATGTCGGATCCTTGGCCTGGCGTGGATCTTGCCAGGCCTTTTTGACTTCCTCTTGCCAGGCTGCAATATGCTTTTCGTAACCTCGTGTGTTAGCTTCATAAAAAACACGATCGCGCAACTGCTCTGGCAAGTAGTGCTGCGCAACGATGGCACCAGGATAATCATGAGGATACAAGTACCCCTGGTGATAGCCTAAAGCCTCCATACCTTCAACGGGAGCATTGCAGAGATGGCGAGGCACTTCTGCTGAAGGCTCTTGACGACAAGTTTCTAACGCGCGGTCAATACCCAAGTAAGCTGAGTTTGACTTTGGACTACAGGCAACCATCAAGGCAGCCTCCGCAAGCAATAAACGTGCTTCGGGCATACCAATTTGGCGTATGCCCTGATCAGCTGCTACTGCGAGCTGTAAGGCTTGGGGATTGGCCAGGCCCACATCTTCTGCAGCTGCTATCATGATGCGTCGGCTAATAAACTCGATAGATTCTCCCCCCTCTAGCATCTTTGCAAGATAATAGAGGGTCGCGTTAGGGTCGGAGCCTCGCATGGATTTAATAAAGGCAGAAATGCAGTTGTAGTGATCCTCACCATCACGGTCAAATCGTTGGACACGTGTCTGTAGGGAATTAGCGATTGTCTCCACTTCCAGCTTGATTCGGCCATCCTTGTCAGGATCTGTTGAAAGCACAGCAAGTTCGAGAGCGTTGAGTGCTCGACGAGCATCGCCACTAGAACTTCGAGCTAAGAAATCAAGGGCGGAGGAGCTTATATCAATCTTCAGCCGGCCGAGTCCTCTTGCGTCATCACGAAGAGCCTCTAGGCATATGTCCTTAACAGCTTGATCATCCAAGGGTTCGAGCTGAAAAACATGTGACCTAGAAATCAAGGCCTTGTTCACTGAAAAAT
>JAEZYR010000078.1 GCA_023442635.1 Bacillota bacterium
TTGGGCAGGAGGCCAGAGCCTTGCAGCAAGCTGGCGAAGGCCTGGAGGGGGTTGCGCCCCATGGCCAGCAAAAGAAGGGAGGCGGCCAAGAGGCTCAAGCCTATGCAAAAAAGCGCTGTCAGCAGAGGGCGGACGCTACCCTGGCGAAAGGCTGTGAGGGGCGCCATGAGCCACTGGCAAAAAGGCCTAGTGGCTTTGGTGACGTCTGCCTCTTCGTAAGTCTGGGTAGGAGAAGGGGCTGATGTTGTCGGGGTGTTCGAAAGGTCCTTGGTTTTTTCAGGCTTTAGACTTTGCGACATGGTGCACCCCCATCATGTATTGGCCGAGCTGGCGAGCTGTTAGATCTTTGGCGGCCTGAAGTGTTTGGAGTTCGCCATTGTAGAGGACGGCGATGCGATCTGAAACGGCCAAAATTTCATCTAATTCCAAAGAAACGAGAAGGATGGCCCGCCCACGATCTCTTTCGTGCAAAATGCGGCGGTGTATGGTCTGGATAGCGCCAATATCAAGGCCGCGCGTAGGCTGAACAAAGATCAAGACGTCGGCAGGGCTTTCGATTTCGCGAGCCAAAATGGCTTTTTGCTGGTTGCCGCCACTCATGCTGCGGACTTGTGTTTTGGGTCCCTCGGCGGAGCGGATGTCATACTGTTCGATCAGGCGGAGGGCATTTTGGCGGAAGGCCTCGCTTTGGAGGCAGTGATGCTGACAGTAGGGTGCCTGATCATAATTGCGCAGGGCGAGGTTGGCCTCAAGGTCGAAGTCGAGAACCAGGCCGACTTTTTGGCGGTCTTCGGGGATGTAAGCGATGCCAGCTCGATAGCGCTCGCGAATGCTCATATCTTTGAGGCTTTGCCCGTTCAAGTAAAGATCGCCGCTGCTGATGGGCATGAGACCTGCGATGGCTTCGGCCAACTCAACCTGGCCATTGCCAGCCACGCCAGCCACGGCTAAAACTTCGCCAGCGTGGAGGCTAAAGGAGAGGTCCTTGAGGACGCTCAGACCATCGGCATTCACAACGTTGAGTTGCTCGACGCGGAGCACTTCGCGCCCTGGCTGATAAGGAGCCTTGGGCAACTGTTGCTCAAGTGGGCGGCCGACCATGAGCTCGGCCATCTCGTGGGTGCTGGTGGTCGTGACGTCGCGAATGTCGACCAGATGGCCGCGGTTCAAGATCGCACAACGGCTGGCGACACGCTTCACTTCAGCTAGTTTATGGGTGATGAGGATGATGGTTTTTCCTGAGGCCTGCAACTTTTTGAGGATTTCGAGAAGGTAATCGATCTCCTGAGGGGTTAAGACGGCCGTCGGCTCATCAAAAATCAAAATATCGGCGTCGCGATAGAGCATTTTGAGGATCTCGACGCGCTGTCTAGCTGAAACAGGCAGATCGGAAATAAGGGCGTCTGGATTGACCTCTAAGCCATAGCGGCGGGAAAGATCAGCGACGCGCGACCTTGCGGTTGCCAGGTCTAGCTCAGGCAAAAAGCCAAAGCGGCGTTTTTTCGGTTCGATACCAAGAACAATGTTCTCAGTGACCGTATAGCTCTCCACCAATTTGAAATGCTGGTGAACCATACCGATATTGAGACGATTGGCATCGTTGGGGGTCTTGATGTTGACCTTTTGGCCACGGACCCAGATTTCACCTTCGTCAGCCTCATAAAGACCAAAAAGCACGCTCATAAGCGTGCTCTTGCCCGCGCCATTTTCACCGAGTAGCGCATAGATCTCGCCAGCCTGAATGGAGAGGCTGATATCGTTGTTGGCAATGATGCCAGGAAAGCGTTTTGTGATATGTCGCAGCTCCACGACGGGGACTTTAGACATGGCTGACCCTTTCTTTCTAAGAAGGCGGCTTGCATCGGTTACCGTTGCTTGCCGCCTCTTGGAATGCAATGAAACTAGGTTTATCTTACCTTATTTTGCCTTGAACGTGTCAGGGGTCACACCGTTAAAATTCGCGGCTGGAACGATGCTGTTGTTAGCCACGAGCTTGAAAGCCTCCTCGAGGGTCTTGAGGGTGCTCTCAGAGAGCTGCTGATGACCAGCTTCGGACACGTAGCCAGTGAAGTTGCCGTCAGCGTGCAGAAGGGCGTTGGCGCCTTTGAAGGTGCCGTTAGCGACCTTGTTCAGGGCATCTTCGGTAGCTAGGTGCAAGTTCTTGATGGCGGTGGTCAGCACGATGTTCTTGTCGCCGTTCTGGCCAAAGGCCCACTGGTCAGCGTCGCAACCGATGACATAGGCGTTGCCAGCTTCTTTGACGGCTGTGTAAACGCCGTTGCCCGAGCCGCCAGCAGCCACAAAGAGGATGTCGCAGCCTTCTGCGAGGAGGGCTTGGCCGACAGTCTTGCCGCCAGCCTCGTCGTTGAAGTTGCCGACATAGTTGCCGCCGACATTCTTGTTGGTGACGTCAGTGCCAGCGTAAGAGGGCAGCTCGACGACTTCAACCTTTTTGTTCTGGGTTTCGTTGATGTACTTGACACCGCTCATGAAACCGTACTGGTAGTTGACGTTGGAAGGGAAAGCGATGCCGTTGACGACAGCGACTTTGTTGCTCTTGGTTTCGAGAGCGGCCGCCACGCCAGCGAAGAAACCGCCTTCTTGCTCAGCGAACTGCACAGCGTAGACATTGGGCAGTTCAACTTCTTCGCCATTGATGGTGGGATAGGCGTCAATCAAGACAAATTGCTTGTCGCTATTGTCTTTGGCGAGCTGACCGATGCCAGCGAACTGGAAGCCACTGCAGACGAGCACGTCATAGTCGGCCACAACGTCGGTTACAGCTTGCACGGCTGCAGCCACATCGCCAGTAGGCTCTTTAATATCTTTGACCGTGGATTTGGGATGCTTGGCGATGAAGTTCAGAATACCTTGGTAGACATCCTGGTTGAAGTTGCCATCATCCACACCCGATGGGCTGGAGAAAATGCCAATCTTGAGTGCGATATCGGGATTGTCCTTAGCGTCGGCTGGAGCTTTGGCGTCAGCACCAGGCTGGGACGATGG
>JAEZYR010000083.1 GCA_023442635.1 Bacillota bacterium
ATAAAGATCCAGCCGAGAAGGACGGCAATGATGATAGCCGCTATATAAAGAAGAACATGCCATTTGCGGCTTTGTTGTTGGACCTGGGTGAGCTCATACGTCAACTCATCGAGTTCGCCCTGCAGTCGGCGTTCGCGCTCTGCCCTGGCTCGCTGATCCAAGCGACTGTGGGTCAGATCTTCGAGTTTGAAGCGCTCAGGCATCTGGGCGAGTTGCTCCAAAAGTGAGACGTGATCTGGGCGTGTTTGCAATGCATCTAACAACTTCAGCCGCTCGAGATCATCGGCCTGCCGTTGCGCAACAATAGCGCGATGGCGCGGCAATATTTCCGCCAGACTCGCCTCATCATTGAGAATTTGGCGGATGTCATCCAAGCTGAATTGCAAGCGCACGAGACTGGCCGCAGCCGAGAGGCGCTGGACATCTTCTTCGGCATATTCGGCGTCATCTGCGAGGCGGTTCGGGGAGAAAAGGGGCTTGACCAGGCCTTCGTTGACATAAAAACGAACAATCTCTGAGGCCAGCTCGCTGCGCTGGCAGACGGTATCAAAATCCATGATCGAGCTCCTCCCTCTGTTCTGTGGGTTACAATAGCCAGAACAACACAAGTGGCCCAAGATAAGGCATGGTTGATCCAGCCGAAATTATAGCATGTTGACCACTGGACTATGGAGACTGGCTATGGCTCAGCACGAACCGTTTTTAGCTTTCCGCAAAGCACATCCTCGATTTGTGATGTACGCTCCCAGCGTGGAGCGAGGCGAGGAGCAGCTTCGCATTCAGCAGCACTTTGAGATTCCTGGCCTGGCTGTCTTTCGACCTGAGCTTAGCATGCCCTGGCCAAAAGAAAAAAGATGGCGAGAGCGGGCTCTGGCTATTTCAGATGCAGTGCTGCTCGAACTGGCGTGGCACATCGGTCTGGTCGAATTGATTTCCTACTGGAAGGCGGTTTGTTCGCCCGAAATCCACCTCAAAAGAGCTCCTTTGCAGCCAGCGACAGAGGCCTGGCTTCATCAGCTCATCCACCATGGTTTAGGCGAGTTCTTTTATCGCCAAAATATCCAGCTCGCGAAGTTGGAGACCGAACTTTATCAGCTGACTTATGCAGAACCAAGTAGCACGCTGGCCAAGACACCTGAACTTGCCGAGACGGACTTCGCCGAGAGACACGAAGAAGAAAGTCGAGTCCTGATACCAGTTGGAGGGGGCAAAGACTCCGTCGTGACGCTAGAGCGCTTGCGCCATCTAGAAAACAACACCAGCCTGGCCATGGGGCTCAATAGCTCGCCAGCGGTCAAGCGCTGCATGGCGCTTGCAGGTATTCCTGAAACGCGACAAGTCCATTTGACGCGGAGCATCGATCCTGCCTTGCTTGAACTCAACAAACGGCAATTCCTGAATGGCCACACGCCCTTTTCTGCCCTGCTAGCCGTTATCAGCCATCTCGTGGCACTTTGTTATGGCTGCGCCTACGTTGCCCTTTCGAACGAAGATTCAGCCAACGAAAGTTCAGTCAGGGGTACAGATGTCAATCATCAATGGAGCAAGTCCCTAGGCTTTGAGCGGGATTTTCAGCAATATCAAGCCGCTTATTTGCCAGGTGAGGTCTGCTATTTCAGTCTGTTGAGACCTTTTTCTGAACTGGCGATTGCGCGTGAGTTTGCGCGCTATCCAGCCTATCATGAAGCCTTTTTGTCGTGCAATCTCGGCCAGAGCCAAGATGCTTGGTGTGGTCGCTGCGGCAAGTGCCTTTTTGTGGCAGCCATGCTGCTACCCTTTCTCGGACGAAAGCAAGTTGAACAGATCTTGCATCACAAGATTCTAGACGATGAGACCCTTTTGCCTGAGTGGGAAGGCTTGACAGGTCAGCGCTATCTCAAGCCTTGGGAGTGTGTGGGAACGAGCGCAGAATTCAACCGAGCTATTGCCTTAGCGGTTGTTCGTTGGGGCTGGCAGCTAGAACCAGAAGAGGCTCCAGTACTGGTGCAGGCTTGGCTCAGAGCCCTGGCGCTAGGGGAGATACCTCAGGCTCCTCAGGGCACTTTGCAGGAATTGGCCCAGATCTGTCCTGATCCCCTTCGCTATTGGGGGACAGACGAAGCCATCCCCGCTCGCTTTAGGGGAGCGATTCAGTCGATGCTGCAGGAAGGGGAGGCTCTGTTTCCGAGCTTGCGCGCCTTGCCCATAGAGATGATCCAGGCTTTTAGAGGCAAAAGTGTAGGTATTGTTGGCTTTGGCCGTGAGGGCAAAAGCAGCCTAGACTTCATTTTGCGGCATTGGGGGGAATTGCAGCCCAAAAAACTCTACATAGCCGATGCGAAAGCGCTTGACGAGGCCGAAATAGAGAGCTTGATCCAGGCTAGGCTCAAAGACAAGGCAGACTTGCTCGACGTGCAAGTCATTTGTGGCGCTGACTATCTAAATGCTTTGGCAGAACTTGATCTTGTACTCAAGTCGCCAGGGATTTCTTTCAAGGCCTACACGCAAGGCGTAAGCAGCAAAAGACAGTTGCCCAGCTGGCCTCAGGCCGTTATCAGTGGGCAGATCGACCTTTTTCTCAGCTTTTCGCCAGCCCAAGACGTGGTGGGCGTGACAGGCACGAAAGGAAAAACGAGTACAGCTACCCTTTGTGCCCAAATGCTCAAAGCAGTGGGACGAGATTGTCAGCTGCTCGGTAATATAGGTGTTCCCGTTCTAGATTTGTGGGAAGAAATAGGCCAGGATACAGCCGTTGTTTTGGAGCTGAGTTCGCATCAGCTGGAGTTTACCCATCACTCGCCGCGGCTCGCGATCATGACCAATTTTTTTGAAGAACACTTGGATCACTACAATGGCTACGAAGACTATTTGGCCAGCAAGGCTCACATCTATAATCAGGACTTGCGTACGTCAGGGCCTGAGCCTTGTCTGATTGTGGATGCTGAGGCAAGAAGCTTAGTCAGCTATTTAGAAGTACACAAGCCCGAACATCACCGACTTTATCTAGTCCGAGATGAGGAAGCCCAGCGCTATGCTGGTCTCAGTCGGGCCCTGCCAGGTCGGCACCAAATCAAAGACGCAGCCTTAGCAGCGGCTGCTGCCCGTCACTTAGGGGTGGATGAAGCAGCCATTCAGGTGGCGCTCAAGCAATTCAAAGGCATCGAACACCGAACAGAAATCCTAGGCAGCTTTGCAGGCATTGAATTTATCAATGATTCGATAGCTACTATACCTCAAGCTACGATGCTGGCGATCGAAACCTTTGAGCCTATTAGCTTCTTGCTGGTGGGGGGCATGGATCGTGGGGTGTCGCTCGATGACTTTGTTGCATTTTTGGCGCAAAGTCAGATTCGCTATATCCTTTGTCTGCCTGATACGGGTTATCAGATTTATGAGCGCCTACAGGCTCGGGGAGATCGGCGTGCCTATCGCTTCGAGACCTTGGAGGACGCCTGCCGCTTTGTATACGAAAAGGGCGAGGTCGGCGATCGCTGCCTGCTGTCTCCAGC
>JAEZYR010000085.1 GCA_023442635.1 Bacillota bacterium
TCTGGAGACAAAGCCATAAACGCCTCTGCGTCCCCTTCTTGCAAAAAGAGAGAATGGCGGCAACGGATCTTAGCAAAGGTGCGACTTACAGCTGGATTAAAGGCTGAGGCCTCAATCCAAAAGCGCTCTGGATCGAGCTCTTTTTGGAGTGCTTCAAGCAAGTTCAAATAATCAGAACGCGTAACAGCAACATCAACATCATCGTCCCAGGGAATGAAACCACCGTGACGAACCGCCCCCAACAGGGTTCCGAAAACTGGGACGAATGGGATACCAGCGGTTTGAGCAACTTTCTGGAGTGCCTTCAGCATTTCTAACTGCAGCGCATGCGTCTGCTGCATCTCTCGGCTTTGCTCTTTCAAGTAAAAAGAATTAAGCAAGGCGTTCTGCTCGAGAGGCTCTCCTTTTTGCATAGTATTCATACGGTTTGTCAGATTAACAGATTTGAAGGGTCAGCGTCAAACCACCATGTATTGGGGTCAAAGGAGTCCCATGCTGAATTGGCTATGTCTGTTGGCAGTTGCTGCCATTCGGCCGCAGAAAAGCGAATCACCTCACGTCTTTTATCTGCTGCTACTTCACTTGGTAGGATAAGCCAATCTCGCTTAAAGTAGCCAGTCATTTCAGGGCTTGGCTGACTTCGCAGTTTGTGGAAGATCTCTTCTCTAAGCCTGAAGTAATTTTCTTCTTTTGACTGCGCACGATCTGAAGCTTTTTCTTCTAAAATCTCGCTACGATCCTCCGCTTCGACGCCCTGCAAGCGCAATTTTTGCTTCTCTCCCCACCCCTGCCATCTCTCTTTGAGTTCTGAAGCCAAAGCCTTAGAGCTGGTCAAACCTGTCAGCTGACAGAGATGAAACTGACAATCTATGAACGCTGGCAAGAGGCTGTCTTCGATATCTTTTTCGACATGATCCAATATCAGCAAGCGCAAGCTCAAGCCTTGATGTCGGTTTAGATCCTCATAAATAGGGAGTTCTAAACTTGTTCCATCAATAGCCAAACGCCAATGAGCGTCAGGGTCGGCAGGATTTTCGCCTGGCGCTAGTAGACTCAGCCCCAATAAAGGCGCGATCTCTGCCAAACGCTTTTGTAGACTAACCCACTCGGTATATAAAATCACCAGCCCCATATCCTCTGGCGTCTGAGCTTTTTCGTGCTGCCAAAAACGCGGTTTTAGCCCTAAATTTGAGGCCTCAGCCTGCACGCTAGCTAGCAAGCGCCGATAAATGTCTTGGCAAAGCTGATATTCTGAGCTGGTCATAGCGTCTTCCCTTGCAAACGTGCAATCATTGCTGCCTTGCTTTCACGTGAGGGCTGCAAATCGCATATAGATTCGAGAGAACGACATATTTCAGCCTGCTTTTGCTCTAGCGCAATTCTGTCTGGCTGATTTTCGGAGTCTGCCATCCACTCCAGCTCTAGACAATGTATAGGCTCAATCTGTTTGCCCACTTGTGCCCATCCCCAGTCCAAGCTGAAATAAAATAGGTCGCCTTCTATCTCGACAGGCTCCATCCAACGCCAGAAAGAAAGCGTGCCGAGGAGAAAAAGTGGCTCTTGGAAGAACGCCATCAGATGCTCTGGTCTTTCCAGACGGCTTTGATGCTCTTCGAGCAGGTGAATAAAGTGCTGGCGACAAAGTTCCTCATCTGCTTTATTCTGCAGGTCAAAGAGGCGCTCTACCTGAACTTCCAGCTCTATTCTTTCCTTAAAACTAGATTCATCATTTTGGGAAGATGTGATGGGCATCTTCATGCAGAGGCGAAAAAAATCACCTTCTTGGCGTTGTCGCAAACTCAGCTTGAGCCCCGATTGTTGAATGCTTTGATTGCTCATATACTGAGCCTTAAATAGACGGAACTTTTCCTTCGAAGGCGAAAATAAGGTGGATCGCCTATTTTTTAAGGCCTCCTCAATTTGCCCAACCCACTCTTTAAAAGCACTGGGTATGGCCAGTTCCAAAGACCGCATATCACGCGAATGCTTTGGGAAAGCAAACGGGGTTCGATAAGAATAGGCCCACTCCAATTCATATGGCGCACGCATAGATAAGCACTCAAAACCCAGAACGGCTGTCGAGACGTTGTCTGTAGTAGCCGCTCGCCAGACGCACAAAGAGACTCCCATCTTCGTTCAGATCCAAGTCAAGTATAGGCTCTTCAAGCTCAAAAATTTCGCCTGATGACGAGGCATTTCGGTGAAGCAAGTGCACCTTTCGCCCCTCTGTCCAGGCTACCCAGCTCCCCATCACACGCAAATTTCTGGCTTCTTGCTCGAGATGCATTTGGCTTAAGGCTGCTTGCATCGTTGTTTTCTTATCTGCTGTTTTGTCAGAATCGGCTTCGGCTTTTCGCTCTGCCCCCGTCTCACTTTGAGGCAACAAAAACTGCCATAGCATCTGAGCGCCACCGACCTGCTCTCTACCCAAAAGCCACAGACTCCCCTCGGCCTCAGCTATTTCTTGCAGCTGAGCTGCGGCAAAGAGTTCTTGAAAGCCTTCCTGACTCTCTTTAAGCAATTGATTCTGAGTCAATACAAGGGTTCTTCCTTGCTCCGAAACAAGCATTTGATATGGATACGTCCCAGACGGTAAATCCAATCGGGTCTTTACTTCGCCTAAACTGCTCGTCTTTAGGTCAAATCGACGCAGCATGGTCTTGGCTTTGGCATGTTCCAAGTTGAGCATGATCAAATCCAATGCCTTGGCTTGACTATTGAAAGCCGCCTGTAGCAGATAGCCTGATTTTCGATCATCTTGTGAATACCAGTCGAAGCGTGTTTTGCCCTCCGCATCCAAAACGCGCATAGCGCCACGTGTGCCCTGCCGGTCATAGATCAGAGCGACCTGCCCATCAGAAGCCAAAGCGGCCGAGCGAATGGGTCCATCCACTCTCCCTTGATAGCGAATTCCCTTTCCCTGCCAGAGGACGTATTCATAAGAGCCCTGTGATGTCATCAGCACACGATTGCCTTTTCTTTGCCAATTGATGGCAGCAGAGAAAGGCAAATCAGCCTGGGCTAATTCATTTTGACCCTGGTCATAGAGTTTCGCCTCTCCAGGTCCCATCAGCAAAAAGCGATCCTTGCCCAAATAGCAAATGACTTTTTGGTGGATCATGTCAGCTGAAAAGATTTCTTCTGCAAAAACCGCCTTATTGAACCTTCTGGATGGTGCTTTAGCCGTGCTTTCGCTTGCGACTGCTGGCTGACTTGGTGAAGATGGAAGGCTCATTTCAGAAGAAAAGCTAGTAGAAGGCTCTTTTGTTGCGCCCTGCTCCTTACGGTTTTGCCAAAAAACTAGGCCTGCTACGCAGCTAAGCAAGATAGTAATAGCGCATAAAACGCCTACAGCTCCAAGGCGCCTATG
>JAEZYR010000106.1 GCA_023442635.1 Bacillota bacterium
CAAAGCGCCCCACCGCAACTGGCTGCCTTCCCCGAAGTACAAGCACGCCTTTGACAAGGTGAATTTCCCACATCCTGAGACGTACAACGATGACTACGCGACCAGGGGACCTGCCGCCAGCGAAGCCAAAATGAAGATTGACGACCTCACCCCAAAAGACTTCAAGGACCGCGAAATTCCTGATCTTGAGGGGCAGGCCTTGCGCGACTGGAAATTCCAGTACTATCTGGCAGACTACACGGCCTGCATTGCCTCTGTCGATGACTCGGTAGCCGAGCTGCTAGAGGAACTTGAGGCTCAGGGTATCTTGGAGAATACTGTTGTTATCTATTGCTCAGACCAGGGTTTCTATATGGGTGAGCACGGCTGGTTTGACAAGCGCTTTATCTACGAAGAATCCTTGCGCATGCCCTTCCTTATCCGCTACCCCAAAGAAATTCCAGCAGGCTCGGTCAATACCGACATGCTTTTGAACATCGATTTTGCTGACACCTTCTTGGATTACGCTGGCGCCAAGGGATCTCTGCCCTGCCAGGGTCGCTCTTTCCGTGACGTCCTCAAAGAAGGGCATCCAGCTTCGGGCTATGACGCTTTGTACTATCGCTACTGGGATTCCCCATCTGAGCACAATGTCTATCCTCACTCAGGTGTAAGAACAGAACGCTACAAGCTAGCCCGTTTCCTAGATATGAAAAAGGGAGACGAGCCTTACTATGAGCTGTATGACTTGCAGGAAGATCCCCATGAGATGAACAATCTATTTGGGAAGCCCGAGATGAAAGAGGTACAAGAGCAGCTCTTCAAGCGCATGGAGGAACTGCGCATACAGTACCAGGACAACGATCCAGACGACGCCTATACGGTGCCCGAGGCCGAATCCGACATCAAGTAAGGAAGAACAGCAGACGCCAGGCACGCTTTATATGGCAGTAGGCAAGGCCATGAGTCTCGTAGGCTCATGGCCTTTTGCTAAACCTGGGGAAGTGAAAAGCAAGCCCAGACAGCAAGCTGGTGGGGCAGGGGATCTTGGATTGGGTTGCAAGCTTGCTTTACTTAGTCGAGGATAACGCGGCTGAGATGGGGCAAGTCGAAGATGAGGTGGACATTGCTCAAATAGCGCGCGTCGCGAGGTAGGAGCACAGCGCAATCAATTTGGTAACCTGTTTCAGCTTCGCGCTTAATGGCATAACCCTGTAGACTCAGATTCTGACTTTCGAGAAGGCGCAGTGTCTGGTTAATCGCATCAACATCCGCTAGACCGCAAAAGCGAAACTCCGCTCGCCGCCTTTCTTGGAGAAAACGCGACAGAATGAGTAGGCTGGCGATGAGCAGGCCAGTGGCAAAAATACCCACAAAAACAAGGCCAGAGCCAATACAAATACCGATGCCAACCGTGGCCCAGATGCCAGCCGCTGTGGTCAGTCCGTAAACGGAGCGGCGGTTAATCACGATGAGACCAGCGCCCAAAAAGCCGAGTGCTGTGACGGTACCAGCGGCAATACGAGAAGGGTCGAGAGAAAATTTCAAGCCATCATGCAGGGCTTGGTTGAGCACATCATAAAAACCGTATTTGGAAACGATCATGGTCAGACAGGAGGCCAGCGAAACAACGGTATGTGTCCGAATGCCAGCACCTCGATCGCGTCTGGCTCGCTCGATGCCGACGAGGCAGCCACAAAGGGCTGAAAGGATGAGGCGGAAGCAGACATTGAAGAGGCCGGGGCTGGGATCAAAAAGAAATGAGACCGATAAGTCCATGGCAAACTCCTTGGTGAAAAACACAAATTACACTTATTTGCCACGGCAGTATCAAGGCGATTTGCCAGAAAATAAGTGTTTCGCTATTGTACGCTACCTGTCAAGCACTGACTAACAAAGTCTCACTGTAATGGAGGCCAAGCGCCGTGCCCAAGTTGGGCGCCAGGCCTAGGGCGAAAGGCTGAGAGGGCGAAGGATCTAAGATGAGAAAACTCGAAAAAGCGCGTGCTTGTATCTATAGGGGAAGCTAGGCTATGATAATTTTCCGATGGGTAAAGGGGATTCGATGCCCAGAAGAGACTCCCCAAAGCATGGATTAGAGACGGAATTTAAGCTAGACGCCAAGATGAATGAGGTAAGCCAATGACTGACGAGCCAAGCAAAGCCAAGCAGCCACGAAAGGTATCAAGCCATTCTTTTGGAGCCGCCATGCATGCGATTGCCGAGCCTGAGGTGTCTCAACCTGCCCTCCGTCGTTTGCCCCTGTACTTTGGCTTCCTCAAAGAACAGCAGGAAAAGGGTGTTCGAACCATTTCTTCTTCGACCATTGCCGACAATTTGAACCTGCATCCCGTCCAAGTACGCAAAGACCTTTCGCTCACCCAGGTCAGCGGCAAGCCGCGCGCTGGTTTTTCAGTAGACCGACTCCTCGAAGAACTCAGCCGCATGCTGGACTACCACAATCTTAAGAATGCTGTGCTCGTGGGTTGCGGCCAATTGGGGCGGGCTTTGTTGAATTACCCTGGCTTTCGTGGCTACGGATTGAATTTCATTGCAGCCTTTGACCAAGATCGCAGTCTCGTAGGCGAAAAGGTCGGACCAGCTCAAGTCTATGCCATGGAAGAGTTGAGCACGATTATTCGCCGCTATCAGGTTCATATTGCGGTTTTGACCGTGCCAGCAAGCGCGGCTCAAGCCATTGCGGAAGAACTCATCCGCTACGATATCCGAGCCATCTGGAACTTCGCCCCTGTTTTCCTGCAGCTGCCCGAAGAAATCATTGTGCAGAATGAGAATATAGCGGCCTCCCTGTCCGTCTTGTCCAAGCGCCTTTCCGACCAAGAAAAGCGCCTGCGCGTCTGAGCTAGGAGCAGGTATAGAGCCATGTTTTATGAAGAGTCCTGCTGTGCCAGGGCTTTTTTGCGTGCTGCTTTTCTTCAGAAAAGGCCGCTCTCAATCTCTATTATGCTGTGGAGCGAAATTTGGTTCAGGGCAGGGAGGCAGAGCGAGAGAATCGTCCCAATAAAGACACCCAGCAGGAGCAAAATCAAAGCCATTGTGTGAAAGAGCTGCGACATGTTGATGTTGAGGGTTTGTGAGCAGGCAAGGGCATCGACGTAGAAGCAGATACCCAGAGCCGCGAGTGCAATGAGGAGGGTCTGAATGCCGCTCCCCCAAGCGAAGGGCAAGGAGATCAGGCTGACAGCGCAAAGATGGATGATGCTAGGGCTCAGCAGACGCAACCAATTTTTGATGCTGAGGCGGTAGTTCTGCGTCCATCTGAAAACTTGCCAAAAAATCAATATGCGCAAGAGCATACAGAGGGCGATCAAGCCACAGAAGCCCAACCATAGAAAAGCGAGGAAGTGCGAGTGATGGGCGCCACGGGCACGTTCATGTTGGTAGACCAAAAAACGCCCATAGGCGGATTGGCTGAGGCTAAGCCAAAGCGAAGTCGCGGTTAGCAAAGCGCCCACAATGTGCAAAAGGATGTTGGAGAAGGTTGAAGCTTCTTTGCGTTGCGCAATGGCGTAGGAAGGCCGAAAGAAAAAGTCCGTGAAATGTAGACTCCGCCAGCAGAGTTGGGCGAAATGATGGAGGCGGCGGTGCCAGGCAAGCTTGCGGGCATGGGCGGGATTTGCTCGCCCGTGTTGAGCTAGCTGAGCATCTTGGATCTGAGGATTGGCCGCTGTGGAGGGTTGAGAGTGGACCAGCTTGCCTGTTGGCGGAAGAGGAGTTGGGGCGCTCTTGTCTTTGAGGTGGGCACTTTCATGCTGAAGAACATCCAAATGAGATGAAAGCTGGTC
>JAEZYR010000037.1 GCA_023442635.1 Bacillota bacterium
ACCGAGTGGTGGAAGCAACTTTATGGCGAGAGCGAAGGCAAAGACGGCCGTGGTCTTTTGCCTGCTGGGGTAGACTTCACGAGTGATCTCCACTCTATGGGACAGTTTATCCAGGATGGCAGAAGGGGTTTGTTAGAAACGGTTCTACACTTGGAAGAGGCTCCCGAAAAACTAGAGGTACCGAGCGATAAGGCAAATGCTGACGGGCTTAATTTCGTCGCTGGTCTCGATGTGCATGAGGTCAATCAGCGAGCTCTTGAAGGTACCGTATTAGCTCATGTGGATGGGCAGGTGCCGAATATGATCTTGTCTTTGCCTGCTTTGAACGAAAAAACTTTAGGCGAACTCATCTACTTCTTTGAGTATGCCTGCGCATTGTCAGGCTACATGAATGCCATCAATCCTTTTGATCAACCTGGTGTCGAAGCCTACAAAAAGAATATGTTTGCCCTCTTGGGGAAACCAGGTTACGAGGACTTGGCTGAGCAGCTAAAAGCACGTTCCGAAGCCTGAAACAGCCACTTTGAATGGTGCTGATGAACCAGGGCTCCTTTAGGAGTTCTTGTTCATTGACGCCTGCGACAGGCTTGTTTTATCCGCATCTAAGGGTTGAGAGAGAGGAAAAGCATGCCCCCAACCGCATTGACCTTACCATCTTATATCCAATCTGGCATGGTTCTGCAGCAACACAAGAGCCTGCCCATTATTGGGTTGGCTGCGCCGGGTTCTGTCATAGAAGTGACGCTGGAGCGCCATCCAGCGCCTCATGAGCAGATTTCGAGTTTAGATCGGCGCTTTGGCTTGGTTTATCACGATAGACAGCAGGCAGATCAGCAGGGTCATTTTGTTTTTTATCTGCCAGAACTTGAAGGATCTTATTGCACTTATACATTAAATTTCAGCACACTGTGTCCAGAACACGACAGGCAACCCACGCAAAGAAAAAAGGCCTATATCCGCAGACCTGGTATGCCCAAACCAGTCGAAGACTTTTTGAGTTTTGAGCATATCCTTGTGGGAGAACTTTGGCTCAGTGCTGGTCAAGACAATATGGCATTGCCACTCAGCCTAGCGGATCAAGGACGCTATAAACATGCACTCGACAACAACGACTATGTGCGTTTCTTGCTGATGGGATCAGCTGAAGCTGCAGAAGAGAAATATTCTTTTGAGCCACTAGAGCAAGCCCCACAAGCGCGATGGACGAGAGCGGGTCATGTCATTGAACTCAGAAAGGTGTCAGCTTTGGCGGCTAGTTTTGCTCGCCATTTACAAGAAAGCCTAGATGTTCCAGTTGGGATCATAGCCTGCGAAGCTGTGTCTTCTTTGTTACACAGCTGGATTCCCTATGAGACATTACAAAAACAACCTGAGGCCAAACAGCATCTGGAGAAGTTAGGCCTTTGGCGAGAGGCAGCTGATTGGGAAGAAGAGGGGAACTCGGCACGCTTTCAGCCAGCTGCTTTCTATAATCTCAGAATTGCCCCACTCAGAGCTTTGACCTGCCGAGGCATTATCTGGTCACAAGGTGAAAGTGATATTGCTTTTCCGCAATACTACGAACGCATGCTACCTGTCATGTTGCAGGCCTGGTCGCAGATACTCAATCCAGCAGGAGAACGTCTATCCTTCATCTATACGCAATTGGCACCCTATTGCTATCCCAGTCTCTCGCCGCAAGCCTTACCAGCCTTCAATCAGATGCTGGCTCGTATCCGAAGCAAATTACCAGTTGAAGCAGCCTTAGTAGCTTGCCATGACCTGTCGCTTGAGTATGAGCACTTGCCTAAACATTGGCGCCACCCATTACATCCAGAAGGTAAATGGGCTCTAGGCTCGCGTATGGCCAGAATAGCTTTAGGTTTAGCCTATGCGTGGCCAGGTGCCAAAAGTTCACCTGAATTACTGCGCATGCAGGCTGTTGGCAACAAGTTGCTACTGGCTTTTTCGACGCATGGGGAGCGCTTGCGTTTAGGGGATGGCAGTCAAAGCGTCCGCGGCTTTGAGATAGCGGGTATGGATAAGGTTTATCGACCTGCTTATACGCGCTTACTGTTTGGGGTGGAGCTGATGTTGTGGCATCCCGATATTACGCAACCTGTCTACTGTCGCTATGCTTACCGAGAGCTCAATATGGCAGGGCAGCTTCAAACAGCAGACGGTTTGCCCGTGTTGCCTTTCTGTACAGAAGAAAGCGCATCCTTGCCTAACCCTGATTTGGACTGGCTGACCTTTGACAAACTGGAGCGTTGGACTTTTCCCGCCAACGAAAAACCGCATGTGCTACCAGATCTAGCGCATTTTCATCCTGTGTACAGCGCATTACCAGGCGTACGCTACGAACTTGAAACCCGGCAAAAGCAAGAGGGGGAAGCGGCTCTTTGCATTTTTTATCAGGTGTCTAAGCCGGTTTTCAAGATCTTGCAATATCAGGAACAGGCTCTTTCACCTCGACCACACCTGGATTGGTCGCGTTACCAGACTTTACGTTTGGCCTTTTGCAACCGCGATCTGCGCTCTAAGCGCGTTCGCCTAGCTGGTCAGGATGCTTGGCAAGTTCTGGCCTCTGCTCAAGGCTGGCAAGACATAAGCTTCGATTTAACGACAGCCAATCTAAAGGAAGGCCTTGTTATCGAACTCGAAGATACCCAAGGGCAGGGTGAGATTTTATTAGATGCAGGAGAACTTCGGCCAATCTCGTGACACTGAGGCCTAAGCAGTTGGCAGCTCTATATGAAAGATAAGCAAAGAAAAAACAGCCGTTATGATCAAGAGGATCATCGTGAGAGCCTCAAAAAACAGAAGCTTTCAGCTGCCAACGATGGGCTTGGGCGACAAGTTTTATTAGCGCGCTTGGCAGAGGCGGATGTTCAAACAGACCGACGCTATGGCCAGAACTTCTTGCATGACCAGAGAGCGCTTAGCGATATTGTTGCTGCACTTGATCCCGATCCAAACGCTTTTGTGGTTGAAATTGGGGCAGGGGCAGGCACTCTAAGTGAGGCAATCCTCAATTCTTTGGGGAAGGAGGCTTGTCTCCATAGTTATGAGCTGGACCAACGTCTAGAAGGTCTGCTTCGCCCTTTGGCCGTGCGAGATCCGCGCTTTTGTCTTCATATGCAAGATGCCAGGGAGATGCGGCCAGAGGAACTTTATCAAGAGCACAGACAAAGCCAGGTCAAAACTGGAGCTGAACCCCAGGCCTTGCTCATATCTAACCTTCCTTACCAGATTACGACTGAACTTTTATACTTTGTGATCACACAATATGCCCATCTTTTTTCACGTTTGGTCATCATGGTTCAAAAAGAGGTATCGACACGCCTGACGGCAAAAGCTGGCGACCAAGCTTATGGACCACTTGCTGTCTTAATGCAGAGCTATGGGCATCTGCAAAAATGCTTTGATCTGCCTCCCCATGCTTTTTATCCACCACCCAAAGTTCAATCAAGGGTTTATCGATTGACCCGCTACGAGGAGGTTAATGCCCCCAATCGAGTTGCATCAGCTTCTTTGCTCAAATATGGAACTCGCTATCTCACAAGCCTTCAATTGCTCTTTGCCCAAAAGCGCCGCCAACTTTTACCCTCTTTGTATCGCTTATCAGACGAAGGGGCTTTTCCTGCGAGAAATTGGGAGGCCTATTTTGTCGCACAACAACTTGATCCTAAGCTACGAGCACAACAACTGTCGGTTGAGCAGTTGGGAGGGCTTGTTGCCTATGCGCTAGAGGCAGGCCTTTGAATCAAGACGCCCTGGGCTAACAAGATCCCAAAGGCAGATCTAAATGCTCATGAAGGGTCAAAGAAAAGCAGACGGTTGCTGACTTCAAATATGCTAAACTGAGCGGCGTTTGACGAAGAAGTGACCAGCCTTAAGGTCTGAAGGGGGAACTATGGCGCGACATGTGCTTTGGATTGGAGGGATGCGTTGCGCCCTACAAAGCGAGATTCCAGAAAGCAAGCTGTTGGATTTAGCCCACCGAGCTGACCGCCGCATTAAGCAGCAAAAAGCATGCTATCCCAATATGAGAATAGAGCGTTTGCTGTTGTTGACGCTCATTGAGACTTACGCTGAATTAGACAAGCTGACAGAAAAATCTTTGCAAAACAAAGCCTCGAATACGTCAGTCCTCCCTGAAGATCTATTGGCCTTACAACGAGAGCAAAGGCAGCTCAAGCAATTGCTCCAGGCTTATGAAGCTCGTTCTCTGGCACTAGAAGCTATGCTCTTGGATAAAGAGCAGCAACTAAGCTTGCAACACTGGGAAGAAAAGAAGCCAGAAGATGTACCTGAAGCTGAGACTTCAATGAAGAGGCGTTCCAAGCGCAAACAGCCGAGAAATAAGAAAAGCGAAGTCACTTGGCAACAGGGCAGTTTATTTGAAGCAGGAGAAATGACTTGCCTGCCTCTTCTATTGGGTTCTGAAGCACAAGGGCGATCGCCTCAAAATCAAGAGTATATAGCAGGCCATGCATCAGCATGTTTGGAGGAAAACGCAGATTTTGAGGCAAAAGATCCTCTGCCTAGACAGCTTGAGGATGCCTCGGCTTTAGCCCTTTCTTCACAGTTAAAGGAGCATGAAGCCCTCCAAGCAGAAGAAACCAAGACCGACATGGTCTCAAGAAACTGGCGTGCTCAGCTTCTGGCCACGGTCCCGTTGCAAAAGAAAGAGATCCAGCGCAAAAAAGATGACAAGAGCAGGAGACTGTCATGAAGCAGAACTTGGCAGCTGGCAACTATCGGCCAGAACTCCTCGCACCTGGCGGAACTTGGGAGCAAATTGAGATGGCTTGTCGTCTGGGTGCTGATGCCATTTATTTTGGCGTGGGACAGTACCATGC
>JAEZYR010000146.1 GCA_023442635.1 Bacillota bacterium
CTCTTCCCCTGTCCGAGCTCAATTATTGGCGATCGCTACCAGGCTCTCTATGCCGATTGCCCAGCTGAACAGCTGGATCAGATGGCCGCTATTTATGGCATCTCAGCCGCTCACACGTGTGAATTGACCCGCAGTTATCGCTCCACTTACGAGATTGGTCGTTTCGGGGCGGCCTTTGCCCAAATCCCTATGTTTGAAGCTATCGAGCGTCACGGTCTCAAGGTGCAGATTTATGAGTTCCCCTCCGCCGCCAAAGCCGATCATTACGCCAGTACATTGGCTCAAAGCTGGCAAGAGAATGACGAGCGCTGCTGCTGGCTTCGCCTAGATGCCGAGCCCGAGCAACGCGTTTTCAGTTATGGTGAAAACCATCAGCCACCCAAAGAAGAAGGAGAGCTAGCGCCCGTCTACCTCGAAGCCTGTGCTGGCCTTGAGTTTGATCGCGTGCTTCTCAGCAATCTGCCAGATTTTTCTGCCCTAAGCGCCGAAGAACTGGCCTTAGCCCAAAAGAAACTTTACGTCGCTGCTACACGCGCCTTGCATGAGCTCTACATTGTCACAAGCCGCGATTGCCCCCTGCCCTTGCCAGATCATCTGCCAGCTGACATTTACGAAGTCCACCGCCTCGACGAATGAGCGAACAGCAGCCAAATGGGGGCGCCTTGCGCATGCAAAGTGCCTTAAAGCCTCTTGCGCTTGGCTCATAGGCTCAGGCTCAATTACCTCGAGCAGAGCAGGCGAAGTTCTCACTTACTTTGGCTGAACGGGCAAAGTAAGTGAGCCAAAAAGAGCTTCGTAACGGTGCTTGCGGTCGACGAGGTGGTTGTACTGAAAGCGTTGGTAACGCTGCAAAAGCTCTGCAAAAGGAGCAGTCTCAGCTTCTAGATAGCGCTGCCCATCTCGATCATACATGACATTCTGGGTCAGCACCCCTAGCTCCTGATTCAAGTCCCCCAAAAAGCGCAGGTACGCTGATTTGGGCAACCTGGCCAAGTCCAGCACCTGTCCTGCTAGGAAATTGAGGCTGCTGTCTTGTCCTTCTGCCTCTGAGATATCGTAGTTGGCCCAAATGATATAGGGCACGCGATAGCGCTCCTGCCCGTCGCCCTGGCTTTTCTTCTGCTGAGTCAAATGTTCGACCACATAATCATTCGGCTGATGGTCACCAAAGAAAACAAGCAGGGTTGGCCGCTCTCCCTCCCTTGCCAGACGGCGAACAAGCGACTCCAAAGCCTCATCGCTTTTTTCTATCAGGGATAAATAAGTATCGAAATATCTTGAGCCTTTGGGGCTGATGCTTTTGAGGCTAGGCTTAAAATTTTCGTGGCTCTCCCCATAGCCACCGTGATTTTGCATGGTAACAGCAAAGACAAAAGCTGGCTTCTGTCGCTGCGGTCCCTTTAGGAAGCGCTCATAGATTTCGTCACTCACAGCCTGGTCAGACACGAATTGTCGCAACTTTTCTTGATGCTGGAAGTCGTCCAGAAAAAGCATTTGGTCAAAGCCAAAATAGGTGTAGGCCTGCTTGCGACTCCAGCCCCCTGGATAGTAGGGGTGCATGCCCACGGTCTCATAACCCAAGGACTTCAGCCAGCTGACCAAACTCGGCCTCGGCCCCTTGATTTGCTGCTGATAAGCGACAGCACCTCGCGGCAACCAGTACATGCTGTCACTCGTCAGAAATTCAAACTCCGACGTCGCTGTATTGCCGCCCACGATGTTGACATTAAGAAGACCCCTCACCGTGTTTTTTTCGAGGGAGCGAAAGAAAGCGAGCGGATCTCGGTTGCTGGTGTAGCTCTGAAGGACAGCAGGGTCTGAGAAGGTTTCATTCATGATGACTACAATATCGGGCAGCACGTCAGGCATTTGTGTGGCAGCCTGATACAGCATTTTTTGGCTGATCTATGGAGGTATTTCAGCAGGATCGACATTCAGAAAGCCACCCGCTTGGTCTTGGCGGTCTAAAGGCTCTGGTGATAAGCCCATGGCCAGCGCGCGTTCGGTCGATAGCGGCGCCTCAGCATCTTTCCTCGAGCCTGGCTCATGATCCATCAGAGAGCCTGGCTCATGATCCATCAGAGCCTCGCTGCGCTTCCCAGGCTTTCTGCCTTCTTCGGCTTCTTGCACATAGCGTTGGGCTTCCTCTTGCAAACCTTCCAAGCTGTAGTGAGCTGGCACTGGGATTTCAAGGTACCTAAAATTTCGGATATAGGACACCATAAAACCGTTGCTGCGATAAACCCCAGGCAAATTAAAGAGGGTATCGTTGACAGGCACCCACTTTTGCAGGCGATCACTCATCACGAACGAACAGAAAAAAGTGGCGAGCAAAAGCCCTGCCCCCAGCATGGCTAGGCGGCTGAGATAGCGCTGGCGGAACTTCCTAACCCAAGAAACAGCTAAAGATGATGTAGTCGAAGCCCTCTTTGTAGAAGGCCTTACATTTTCGCCCTCTGCTGCGGCTTCGTCTCCTCTTTCTGCTGCTGTAGCCTCAGTTGCTATGAAGTCTGTAATCTCGACTGGCATCTGGGGTTTTTGGCAGCGCCGAACTTGCCGTGAGCCCAGATAGCAAGAAGGCAAAAAGCCGTTGACCAGCAGCCCCAAAACAAACAAAAAACATGCCCGAAATAGCTCCCTCTGCCAGGGGAAAGCGTATCCCTTTAGCACCGATAGCGCCGTCCCTGTTGAATAGAGATCCCAGGGTACAAAGGGCGTCGAGCGAAAGTGCATCACAAGATAATTGATGAGGCCTAGACCTAAGGCTATGAACAAGGCACTGTTAGCAGCAGCTCTTGTCGAAGCAAAAACAGCAAGAGCCAAAAGTTCCAAGATAAGAAAGGCCAGGACATTTAGGCCTTGCATCCGCCAAAGCATACCTGAAACGGTGTGGGTGTAGCCTTCGATGATGCAGAAGGCCAGAAATGCTGACAGAAGGCAGGCAACTAGACCACTGAGCCAACGCCACGGCGTCTTGGCCAAGCGGTATCGCCGCTCTTGGCGATGAAAGCGCCGCCAGGCTCGCTTCGCTTCTGGGCTTTCTTTGGTGAGTTCATGCAAGCTCAGCTCTTGCCTTAGAACGCTTCTTCGTTCTGCCACCCTGTCTCTCTCCTAGCTATGTCATCATTGAGGGGCTATTATACGGCAGCTTATGGATTTTTCCATAAAAAGAATAGTATTTTCAACAGCGGACAAAGTCAGCACGGCTGAAAAGCACAGCCCGGGCATGCCCCCGGTGCAAGCTCAAAGGAAGGGGTGGCACTCAATCACGCTCCCCAGAGTCTGGGTTCTGGCATGCCCGGGCATGCCCCAAGTGCAAGCTCAAAGGAAGGGGTGACGCTCAATCACGCCCTCCAGAGTCTGGGTTCTGGCATGCCCTGGTGCAAGCTCAAAGGAAGGGGTGGCACTCAATCACGCTCCCCAGAGTCTGGGTTCTGGCATGCCC
>JAEZYR010000002.1 GCA_023442635.1 Bacillota bacterium
GACAACTTCAGGAAGTGAAAAATCAAGGACGAGTTGGCTGCGACTTAATTTTGGATCTTGCCCTTTCAATTGCAGAGCCCAATCTGGGTGCTGACGGTAGAGCTCTGAATCAGGATTGACCATTTCGGGCTCGATCCAAAGGCCAAAATCTAAGCCCATCTCTTGTATTTTTTGCGCCAGTGAGGCCAAGGACATACCGAGCTTGCTTTCGTTGACCCACCAGTCACCTAGTGCTTTCTGGTCGTTTGAACGATCTCCAAACCAACCATCGTCGAGGACAAATAACTCGATACCTAAAGCAGCTGCTTCTTTGGCCAGTTTGAGCAAGCGTTGGGCGTCAAAATCAAAGTAAGAAGCTTCCCAGCTGTTAATGAGAATGGGTCTGGGTTGAATGTGCCAGTGGGATTGGCCTAAACAAGTCTGGGCGAACTGGTGAAATTGTTGAGAAAGCTGATTGAAACCTTGGGCGCTGAATGAGAGAAGCGCCTCGGGGCAGACAAAGGTCTTACCTGGCTCGAGCTGATAATCAAAGCGTTCGTCGGGCAAACCCCACAATAGGCGCGTCTGATCGAGGCTGTCTTGGCCGTAGCGGAAGGTGAAAGAACCGCTCCAGAGTAAGGCTGCACCATAGGCAAAACCGCAATCTTCTTGCGCGTTTTTTTCGGCGATGATGACAAAGGGATTTTGGAAATGGCTTGACGTGCCCCGACGGCTGCTCACGACTTGTTCCGTGTGCTGAATAGCATTGCGCTCGAGCTGCCGCTCGTTGCCCCAGCGACCGTGAAAAGAGAGACAGTCCCAGTCGCCGCTTAGGAAGTCCAAGCAGGCCGAAGCTGCGTGCTGGATGATGAGCGTCCGCTTGCCTTGATTTAACAGACGGGAACTGCGGCAGATGATGTTTTCAGCTGGATACACGGCGTAGCATAATTCGAGTTCAAGGCCAAGGCTTTCATCTTTTAGGCGCAGCAGGAGAGTTTCGACTTCATCTTTTCGCTCAGTCCTTCCACAATGAGCGGAGGGTAAGGGCGCCAGGTCGTATTTGCCAATCTTTTTTTCATGGCTCAGATAGCGTAAGTCTGCCCCACTCGATCCATCAGGCCGACGCAAAGAAAGGGCTGTTGGGCGATAATCGCCGCTGCCTTCTACAGGGTATTCGAAGCAAAGGCAATCTGCAGAAAAACGCCGATCGTGCCCAGCCTCCCAGGGCACGGGACAAAAACCCCGATCCTGCCCCACTTGCGCATAGCTGAGATCGTCCTCAAGGTAGGGGCCGTAGTAGTCGTGGAGTAAGAAACCATAGGGTCCCACATGCATCTGGTAACTGCTTTGATCGGTTGTAAGGGTGAAGATAAGACGTTCCTCATCAATAAGAATAGGCATTAAGGCTTTCCTCAATAATCTCTGGGGTGGATGAGAGCTGCTAGACTCAGGGTAGGCAGATCTCTGATGTTTAGAACATATCAGGCTCCATGGATAAAGCTGTCTGATTTGCCTTTCTCGTTATCATAAAGCTATGGACGGAAAAAGACTTCTTGCACCACTACGTGTCTTACATACTTCGGACTGGCATCTGGGGGCTCAGCTTGCGCAGCAGCGCTTTGAGGCGGCACAGGCGCATTTTTTGCAATACCTATTAGGTTTAATAGAAGAAAAGGCAGTTGATGTTTTGCTGGTGGCAGGTGATCTATTTGACACCATGCTGCCAAGCCACGAAGCTCAACGGTTGTATTACGATTTTTTAGCTGCTCTAGCTCGTTTGCGCAGGGAAAAGGGGCTGTGTCGGCATGTGGTGCTGACAGCAGGTAACCATGATTCTGTAAGATTTCTCGAAGGCTCAAAGATACTGTTGAGCGAGCTGAAAATACATTTAGTGACAGAGTGGCAGGGTTCTTATGAGGATGTCATTAAGGTCTTGCGAGATGCTGAAGGAAGGCCTGAATTCGTTGTCGGGGCAATTCCTTTTCTCAGTGAGAGACAACTTCAAGTCAGCGCGATCGGCCAAGACACAGAAGCAAGGGCGGAGGCTGTGGTGCAAGCTATCCAGCAGGTTTACAAGGGCTTAGCCCAAGCCTGCCAGCAAGCCGCTCATCAAGCCGAAAAAGAAGCGCATTTGGATGAGGGAAGCCTGCCACTCGTAGCAATGGGGCATCTTTTTGCTGCAGGGGGACTGGTAGGCGAAGCAGATGGCAGCCGAGATTGTTATGTAGGCCACTTGGGCTTGGTGCCAGCAGATGTTTTCGATACTTGCTTTGACTATGTAGCCTTGGGGCATTTACATCGGGCACAGGACGTAGGGAAACAAGCTAGAATCCGCTATGCTGGTTCGCCCTTAGCACTGCATTTTGGAGACCTTAAAGCCTCTAAGTCCGTGGAATTGATCACGCTCGGTCGCCATGGCGAAAAGAACAGGCAGCAAACCCTGACTTTACCCATATTTCAAGCGATGAAGCGTCTTCGGGGGGATTTTTCATCTTTGTGCCAACAGCTTCGCGAAGTAGAAAAAGAAGCAGCCCTTTTGCCTGAGGAGGCTCAGCTATGGG
>JAEZYR010000030.1 GCA_023442635.1 Bacillota bacterium
GCTTCAAGCAGCGCTGCGAACGCTTGCGCCAGATTGCCTTGCAGATGAACGAAACATACGGTCAGCCTGTGGTGGAAGTCGCCATCAAATGGGAATACGCCAACATGGAGAACATCTTGCGCCAGTATCCGATCGCAACTCGCCGCGCAGAAGCCGCTATGGAGGCTGCTGGGGTCAAAGTCCTGGCCTTGCCCATAAGAGGTGGTACGGATGGAGCACAGCTGAGCTATCGCGGCCTACCTTGTCCTAACTTGTTTACAGGAGCGGCCAACGGTCATGGGCGTTTTGAGTATTTGGATCTAGAAGGCTTCCAACGCTGCCAACTGACCCTGCTTGAGCTCGTCAAGCAATATGCCGAGCCTGTCTCAAGTGAGGAGGCCAAGCGTTTGCGAGAAGCCAGAGAGCAGCTGAGCCAACGCACGCCGCAAGAAATTTGGAGCGAACTTTTTGAGGCTTGATTTCTGCAGATCCGAAGGCATTTTGGCCTAGGAAAAGTCTGAGAAAATGGCCAGGAAAATTGGGATGAAGGCGACGGTGTTGGACGGTCGCTAGGCAGAAAGTAGGCGAGGCAGTGGCTAGGAGCGTTCATTCCCCATCTACTAAAAAAACAGAGAAAAAAGGCAAGGCAGAAAGCCAAGATAAGACGCTAACGAAAGAAAGCGCTGCAGGGTCAAATTCGGGGCAGGTGCAGCTTTATGCAGCCGAAGCAGGGGAAGGTCGCCCCTTGCGGCAGGTGGCCTTGAATTTTGATTACGAAAAGCGCGTGTATCGCGTGGCGACATGTGGCTCGGCGGTCGACTTGAGCCGCTTAGAGCACACCCTTGCGATCACGAAAGAAAGGATCCCCTACTTTCAATATCGCCGCTGCAGTGTGGAAGACCTGGCTCTCTCCAAGCAAAGGAGAATCGGGCAGCTACGGCGGGCAGGCAGTCGACGTCAGGCCGAGTTGGAAGTCCTGTTCTCTGCCCTGCGAGAAAGACAGCTAGACTTGCTTGTGCTGCCAGCTGAGGACTTACTGACAGGCCTGGACCCCGATCTTGAGCTGGCGGCTGTCTTGCCACGCAAAGACGCTCGGGATGTGTTGGTGTTGCGGCAAGAGCAGGACTTTGCACACTTGCGCCCAGGGGCGAGAATTGCGGTTAGCTCGCGCCGCCAAGAAGTCCAGCTCTTTGCTTTGCGCCAGGGCGTGGTGGCCCAGCGCGTGGAGCAACCTTTGCTGGCAACCTTACAGGCGGTCCATAACCAAGAAGTGGAAGGCGCCATTGTCAAAGCGAGCGACTTGCTCTACACCGACCTCGAAAGCTACCGAAGCAAACTGCAATTCCGCCCTTTCCGCATTGATACCCTGACCCCAGCACCAGGCGCGGGCTTTACGGTTCTTTTGGCGCGGCGAAAGGACGAGGAACTGCTGAAGCTCTTCCACAAGCAAATGAACCACAAGATCAGCGCCCAGCTGCTCGAAGTTGAGCAACTAGCAGGGCAACAGCTGGGCTTTGCTTCTATTGGCGTGGATCCGCCAGCTGCAGCCTATGCGCAAGCGGTTGGCGATGGCATTGAGCTCTATGCCATGCACACAGGCAGTGAACAAGGACGCCCACAACGCGTTGTGCAAGTGGTGGCCAAGTTGGACGAAGCTTGCCAGGCAGAGACCATCCGAGCTGCCATCCAGCGCCTACTCGGGCGTGTGGCTTTTGTGGGGGCAGGACCAGGGCACCCAGACCTCGTGAGCTACCGAGCGGTCAAGCTGCTCAAGCAGGCCGATGTGGTTCTCTATGATCCTGAAACGCTACCGTGCTTGCTTGCTTACGCCAACGGTCAGGCCCGCCGCTACCCAGTCGTCAGCTCTAGCCAAAAAAACAAGGCGGAAGTCTGGGGACAGGAGACAGACAGCATCTCCACAGGGGTTGAGCTCGTCGAGCGCTTGATTCAGGAGGCGCGAGCTGGTCACCAGGTCATCCGCTTAGTGCAGGGGGATCCCTTTTTCTACGATGAGGCGGCCGAAGAACTGCAGAGTCTAGAAGCTGCTGGCCTTCCTTTCGAAGTGGTGCCTGGTGTGCCAGCTGGTCTAGCCGCTGCGAGTTATGCAGGCCTCCCTTTGGGTTCGCTTGAGAGTCAGGGAGAAGTTCATATATTGGATGCGGCGGCTCCTTTGCGAGAAATTTCGCCCGAAACTTGCTATCGCCGTTGGGCCGAACTGCCAGGCGTTTTGGTGATCATCGATGCAGCTGAGCATTTGGGGGATCTTGTGGCCGGCCTGATGACCGCTGGCAAGGCAGGGCGCAGCCAAGTCACGCTTATTCAAGCCGCGAGCACCACGCGCCAAAGCATCTTGCGTTGTACGCTGGCCGAAGTTGTTCGACTGGCACAGCAACAGCAGATTACAGCCCCAGCCACTTTGGTTTTGGGCGCGACGCGAGAAGGGGCGGAACGTCTGCACTGGTGGCCAGGCTGCGGCTTGCTCGCGGGTCAAAGTGTCGCGCTTCTGGGCGTTCGCTCACACCTCAGCCGAGAAGGCGAAGGCGCAGGAAGAGCGAGCGGCACAGGGCTGGCTGAAAGCAGGCAGGCTCAGCCGTGGTCAGATGCCCGTGTGCTGAGTCGAAGGGGAGAAGGGGATCCCGAAGACGCTTTGACGGATCTTTTGCAAATGCAAGGTGCGACGGTCTACAGCCTTGAACTCTTGGCTGTAAGCAGCCAGCAAAGTCAGGAAATACACCTTGATGACATCTTGTCGCGCTATTTAGGGCGAGAGCGCGAGGGCGGACGCCGACAAGAAAAGGGGCAGGCCTGGCTGGTCTTCTACCAGCCCCAAGCTGTTGACGCTATGGTGCTATCGATCAAAAGGCAGGGACTAGACTTGCGGCGACTTTCGCGCTGCCACCTCGCTGCCGCCAATCAGGAAGTGATGGAGCGCTTGCGATCTTGGGGTCTCAATGCTGATTTTGGTGGAGGTGGGCGTAGCCTTGAGCAGTTCTGCGAACAGCTGACCGCCCGTTTGCGCAAAGAGGATCAGGTCTTGGCTCTGCGCGGCCCCCTGGTCGAACCCATCTTGCCCGTTCTTTTGCAACTGGCAGGTATTGCCTACGAAGAAGTCTTGGCCTACGAGCTCTACAGTCTGGAGCAAAATCAACAAATTCTGCTGCAACAGCTGAGCGACTTGGATGCGCTCATCTTCAAAGACGCAGCCAGCGTTTGGGCTTTTGTGGAAGCCGCCGCTTCGGCAGGTTACCGCGCGAGCGAACTCAGACGCATGGGATTGACTTGTTATGCCATGACGGATTCTTGCTACGAGGCCTGTTTGCAGTCAGAACTGCCGATGGTGGGCAGGCCAGGTGCCTGGAGCGCCCAGGCTGTGGTTCGGCAACTAGGCCAGCAAGCAGCCAAAAATTAGGCCGAGCTGCGAATTGACGAGAGCTGCGAATTGACGAGAGCTGCGGCATGACGAAGTAAGGGCTAGCGTTTGGATTCAGGATCCGCGAAAGCTTGCGGCTGAGTGAGGCGCACAAAAGCACCTCCACCCTGTGCCGTGTAGAACCAGCAGTCTAGGGAAAATTCACGCGCTTGGCCGTGGTCGAGGACGAGCAGCTGAGCCTGACTCATGTCGGCGTTTGGACGGATGCCCACGACGGTGACCCAATGTTGGCCTTGAATTTCGCGGACTTGCCCACGCGTATAGAGCAGCATGGCGAGGGGGAGATCCTGAGCCAGACCTAGCTGAATGAATTGCACGAGACGCCGAAAGCGCCGACGGTGGCGGCGCTGCCAAGGATAGATGCCAAAAATATCAGTCTTGAAGCCCACACCATGACGGCGGGCAAAAAAGGCTATTTCGGTGGCAAAGCGTTGTGGGCGAAAAAGGCCGATAAGGCTAGGTCGCAGTTGCCGCCACAGCATCTGCATAAAATGCAAATAACCAGCTTGTGCGAACACGTGCTCATCTTGAATGTTGTACTGAGCCCGACTCGCTTCAAGATAAGGTGGATAAAGGGAAACAAAGCCTGGGCGGTGAGCAAGGTAGGCCAGCATATTAGCGGCTGTTGTCGGGCCGCAGCCACGCTGCCGCTGATAGGCAGAAGGATACCAAGCCTGGCGTCCGCCGAACAGAATGCGCCCATCGAGGTCGCGAGTACGAAAATGATCGAGATGGGTGAGCAGTCTTTCTTGCTGCTTATCGCTTTCAAAGGCTAGAGCATGGTAGCGCTTGCGAAACATACAGTCAGCCTCCTTGGCTTGGACTCGGGCTTGTGTCGCTTATTTTAGGCTGACAAAGGCAAAGCCTGTCAAGCCAAATAAGCGCAGGCCTAAACGACCCCTTAATATGCAGGCTTTTACGGCCTCTTAGATGCGTTCTCAGAGTGAGCAGGAGTGGACAGGTGCAAAGCCAATTTGTTTGAGTATCAAACGAAATCATTCATTTTTTGGCCATTTTTTCATTTCAAAATCAAAAAAGATGTAAATGAAACGCCAAAAGTGAGAAAAAACGTTAAAATGAAGGAGCTTGCATGAAAGCTTAGGGATGACCTAGCGCGAGCTCTATTTTCTGGGTTGAGTAACTTGGCCTAGAAGAGATGATTAGTTTAGGAATATTAACAGGAGGAACTTTTATGCTGATCGATGAGATTATTGGTGCATTTACAGGACAGAATAGACGGGATCGTCACCGCCAGGTCACGTTGGCTGCTATTTGCGGCGCGGTAGGCGGCAGCTTGGCCGCTTTGCTCTTGGCTCCTCAGTCTGGTGCCAAAACGCGCAAGGACATCGCAGATGTCTCCGTTAAGGGCGCTCGCGCTGTCAGAGACTTCTCAGTCGATACGGCCGAAAAGGTTCGTGAGTTTTCTTCTGAAGCTGCAGAGAAAGTCCGTGATGGTGCAGAGCAGGTCGGCGAAGAGCTGAGCCGCCGTTATCACAAATTCCGCAGTTCAGCTGCCCAGGTCGCCCACAAGGCCGCTGACGCCATTGACGATGTGGCTGAGGATGCTGGCCGTGAGGCTCGCGAGGCAGGCCGCAAGCTGCGCCGCAGTGCTCGCAACCTGAAAGACTCAGGCGAAGAGTGGGTAGATGAGGCTGACGAGAAGCTCGAAGAAGTTAAGAGCAAGGCCAAAGAGATTCTTGAACCTGCCAAAGAAGGTGTCAAAGAGTCTGTCGAGCGCGCCAAAGAAGAAATCAAGAAATAAGATTGATGACTCAGGAAGCCGCGCCTGAACGGGGGCGGCTTCTGTTTCGTCCCTTGCACGATAGGGCGCGACAGGTCGCCAATATGTTATCTACAGCTGAGCTGGATGAGCTAGCTTGGTTGAGAGAAAGGAAGAATTATGCCCTATTCTTACCCTCTATTTGCAGAATTAGTGTTTAACCTCAGAGACCTCTGGACTGCTCTGTTGAGTTTGGCAGGCATTGCCCTCATGATTACGGTCATTGTTTTCGTGGCTCGCCTGATCGGTACGCTCACACGCGTCAACCGCCTTGTTGAGGAAATTACCCCCTCCGTCAAAGAAACGGTGGATAAGTTGCCCGCCACGATGGAAAATGTCTCGATCATCAGCGGCAACGTGGTCGACTTGACCGACGATCTTACGACACAGATCCCTGAGATTGTCGATGATGTGACCGACATTACAGATACGGCCAAGACCGTCGTAGCAGGTCTTGGTGGCACGGTCAACGAAGCGAGCGACTTGCTGACGGGTGTCATCCAGTTCTTCCACAGAGGTGGACGTAACCAGAGTACAGCAGCTGTCGTGGGTGATGTTTTGCGCCAGGCTCGCCGCGTTACGAAAACCGTCAAAAAACACGTCCATCGCCGCTGAACTGAGGCTTAGGGCGTTTGCTCTTTGGCCTGCCACAGTTGCAGGACTTTAAGTCAATACAATCAAAGCAAAAGAGGTTGGACCGCCTGTCTGGCCTCTTTTCTGGACTTTAGGAGGCAATAGCTCATATGCGCATGATGGAAGCGCGCCACGCTCTTATTAAGTATGGCAAAAAGCTTGTCGAAGCTGGACTCACCAAGGGTACAGGGGGGAATTTGAGCGTCTGTGATCGAGATGAGGGTCTCATCGCGATTACCCCATCTGGCATTGACTTCTTTGAAATAGAGCCAGAGGATATTGTGCTGCTTGACCTTGAAGGTCGGGTTGTGGAGGGCAATCGCAAGCCTTCGAGCGAGTGGGAAATGCATCTTTTGCAGTACCAAGCGCGGCCTGAATTTCGGGCAGTCATCCACGCGCATACCACCTATTTGACTGTCTTTGCCTGCCTGCGCCGGCCACTTTTACCTTCGCACTACATGATCGCTCTGGCTGGGCCAGACGTCCGCTGTGCGCCCTATGCGACCTTTGGCACCCATGAGTTGGCGGTTCAGGCTGTTGAAGGGATGAAGGACAGGCGAGCTGTCATCCTGGCTAATCACGGCATCTTAGCTGGCGCCGCTGACCTTTTGAACGCTTTTAATATCATCGAGGAGCTAGAATACTGCGCCAAAATTCATATTTTGGCTGAGAGCGTGGGAGAGCCTGTCATTCTGCCAGCAGAAGAAATGCAGCTCATGGCCGAAAAGTTTGCCAGCTATGGCCAACGTCAAAGCAAGGGCTAAGGGCTGCTTGGCGCTTTGGGATCGAGCAACAAAAGCTTTGATTAGCAAAGGGATTCTCGATAAAGGCAATAGATAGCTGTAATCTGTAAGATTTATCTATAGCGATTTTGGTTGATTTACAGAAAAATAAGAAATTGGTTTATGAACACTTCATAAACGTTGTACAATCTACGCAAATTCTTACGCTATAAAAGATAGGGAGAAAAGGAGGAGAAGGCCGAGATGCCAAACATAAACGTGAACATCCGCATGGATGAACAGCTCAAAAAAGACTTTGAGACCTTTTGCGAAGACATGGGGCTGACCATGACAACTGCCTTCAATATGTTCGCCCGCAAGGCCGTGCGCGAATACCGTATTCCTTTTGAGGTGGGTGGTCGGCAGAATGAGACCCCCGATTCAAGCGCCCAATCCTAAATTCCTAAATGAGGTACTTAAATGAAGACCCTTGATGCTGGCGCTTGCTTAAGATCGAGGGTTCTTTGAGTATAGAATCCCTATACGGCGGCGTGAATATTCGCTATCCACAAATATATGAAAACCTTACTTGAGCTGCAGCCTTAGCTGACAGATTAATTTTTAGGTGTATTTTAGAGTATATAGCGAGCGATTTAGCTGTGCGTTCGATTGAGTGATGCGTTCAAAGGAGCTAAGCAAAGGAGAAACACGATGTCTAAGCAAGAATGGCCCAAAAGAAGTGAAATACCTGTTGAGCAAACATGGGATTTGCAGCGAGCGTTTCGGGATGATGAGGACTGCCGTCAGGCATTGCTTCAGGCTGAAGAAGAAGCCAGGCAGCTTCAGCAGAGTTACGAGGGCAAGCTCAAAGAACTAAAGCCAGAGGCTCTTTTGGAGGCCTATCGAAGCTGTGCAGCTATTTTCGACAAGATACGCGATGCCTATGCCTATGCCAGCTGCCAGGCTGACCAGGATTTAGGCAACCAGGAGGCCGCCAAGCATCTGGCTTGGGTGGAGTCCCAAAGCGCCAAGCTACAGGGCGTTTTGAGTGCTTTTGGGAGTGAACTGAATCTGTGTGATGCAGAGCAATTGGAGTTGGCTGCTCAAGATCCGAAGGCAGGCCCCGTTTTCACGAAGATTTTGCGCGATAGACCCCACCGCTTGAGCCCTGAAAATGAGCGCCTGCTGGCCTACTTGCAGCCGAGCTTGCGCTTGCCTTACAGCGGCTACTGCCTGACCAAAGCCGTAGAGACCCATTTTGAGCCCTTTGAAGTCGATGGCGAGACTTACCCCTTGTCCTACGTCTTGTACGAAAACAGCTATGCGATCAGTGGGGATACAGCCCTGCGCCGCCAAAGCTTTGCGCAGTTTTGCAAGGGTTTAGAGGGCAATCGTCAAACGATAGCCAACTACTATAACAGCCATATCCAGCAAGAAAAAACGATGGCGACCTTGCGGGGTTTTGACTCGGTCTTTGACTATTTGCTCTTCGATCAGCAGGTGGATCGCGAACTCTACGACCGACAGATCGATGGCATTATGCAGGACTTTGCACCCGTGATGCGCCGTTATGCGACCCTGCTCAAAAAGAAGCTCGGCCTCAAGGAAATCTATTACAGTGACTTGCGCGCCAACCTTTTCCCCGAAGCCAGAGAAGAGATCAGCCTGGCTGAAGCGGAGGGACTGGTGCAAGAAGCCGTCCAGCTGATGGGAAAAGACTATGCTGACTTGGTGATGCGCTACCGTTCCGAGCGTTGGGTCGATTTTGCGCTCAACCAAGGCAAGGCGACTGGCGGTTACTGCGGCTGCTTCTCCAATGGTTCGCCTTTTATCTTGCTGAGCTGGAATGGCACCATGAGCGAGTTGTATACCCTCATTCATGAGCTAGGCCATGGGGCGAACTTCCTTCTGGCGGCCAAAGATAACGACAGTGGCTGTGCCCAGCTGCCGATGTATCTTGTCGAGGCGCCTTCTACCTTCCACGAGCTCTTACTCAGCCACGTCCGCCTGGCCAAGGCCTCAACCCAGACGCAAAAGGAGCAGGTCTATGCCGACATGCTGGCTAAGACCTACTACCACAACTTTGTGACGCACCTGCTCGAGGCTCACTATCAGCGCGAGGTTTACCGCCGCGTGGATCAAGGCGAGCAGCTGTCTGCTGATGACCTCGATGAGCTGATGATGGCGACCCTCAAAGCCTTCTGGGGAGACGCCGTCGTCATCGAAGACGGCGCCAAAATGACCTGGATGCGCCAGCCTCACTACTA
>JAEZYR010000040.1 GCA_023442635.1 Bacillota bacterium
GCCTCAAGCAGGTCGAGCAGAGACTTTTGGCTTTGGCACCCGAAAAGCGCCAAGCCGCCTACATTAGCCAGCTCACTGAGCGCAAGGAGCTGGCCGAGCCAGGTTGGGAAATCGAGTTTAGCGAAGCCGATGCAGCTATCCGACCAGCTGTCTTGGCCGCCTTGCCCTTTGAGCTGACGGCAAGACCCGATAGCCGCGCCTTCAGCGGCGGATATCGCCTTTATCATGGTCGGGTGACCGAGCGTTATGGCTTTGAGGATCTGCTCCAGAATGAACGAGAGCAGTGGGTTGAGTTGGCTGCGACCTACCTCTTTGCCCCCCAAAGGGAGTTGTCATGAAGCGAGTAGGCGCCAATCCAGCCCACGCCCTAGGCCTAAAGCGCAGTTGGCAGCGCAAGCCAGCGATTGACGCTGATTATGCTTATGCGACAGGCCGCGTGCGCGTGTTGGCTGAGGCGAAGGTAGACCGCGAGGAAGAGCGCACTTTTGTGGCGCCAGGCAGTCAGGACTTGTCCCGTCACCATTTGCTCGACACGGCAGGCTACCCGAGTGGTGACAGTTTGGAGCAGCGTCTGTTATTGGGGCGCGATGCGGCCGACCTGCTCCTACAAGAGTTGAGCCGACACGGCGTCCTAAGCCAGGGTCTTTTGCTTGAGCGCGACTATCAGAATGTCAAGGCCATGACCAAGTATCTGGCCCTAGAACAGAGCCAAGAGCAGGATTCGGGAGCGGCGCATAGGGTTAACCAGAGCGCAGCTTTGCGAGACATGCCAGGCCAGACTCAGGGGGCTGCTCAAACGCCGAACAAAACAGAGGGGGGCCAGCAGGCTGAGCGCGACCGTTCCTTGCTCCTTCGCTTCCCCGAGATTCTGCGCCCTTTGCTCATGCCCAGCGCGGTGACGCCGCTGCTCGTCCTGTGGGATCACTTGCGACGTCAGTGGCAGCAACCCCAGCGCTGTGTCGAAACGCGTGGCGTCGACCCTAGCTTGGCCGCCTCCATTCAGGCCGTTCACGCTGCCTATGTGCAGCACCCTGAGGCCTTGGCCATTGACCGCATGGTCGACCGCCTCTACTTCAGACATCTGGCGGATCTCGCTGCACATGCTGGAACAGCGGCTGGCTTCTTGCAAGACTACACGGCCATCCAAAGCGATCGAGCCAATTTGCAAATTTTGGCGCGCTGCCGAGCTGCCCAGACAGGCAAGGCCTACTATGCAGGCCAAACGCTAGCAGGCGGTTCGCTGACCGAAGAGGCCTGGGCCGAACTTTATGACGCTGACAGCGCTCAGCTTGAGCACGCCTTGTCTGGCAGTCTGGTCAAGGACCTGCTTGCCTACGTTAACGTCTATAGCGCGGGGGGCGGGAGAAGCTTCGAACTCGTGGCCGACCAGGCTCTTGAGCGTCTTGCCCAAAAAGGCCAAAAAGCCAGCTATGGCCCTGATGTCATAGGTGCCTTTTGGTTGGGACGCATGCTCGAAATCAAGCGCTTGCGCAGCTTGCTCGTCGCTTTAGACTTAGGCCTGACAGGATCTGAGGCCTTGCAAAGCCTGCGCCCTATTGCGCCAACAGAGCTAAGCCAGATGGCAGAAAGGCAGGTGCAGCATGGCTAAACGTTCAGCTGGCAAAATAGCCGTCATCAGCGACCTGGCCAGCGGTATGGCCTTTCGCAGCTTGGGTATGGTGGTTTTACCTGTCGCCCACGAAGAAGACCCCTTGCCCATCCTCGAAAAAGCCGTCGCGAGTGGCGAATACGCCATCATTTACCTGGCTGAAGAAGTGGCCGCCAGCTGCCAGCAAAGCCTTTTGCGTTGGCAGGATCAGCTGGAACCTGCCATCATCCCCATTCCTTCTGCCAAGGCGGCTTCTGGCTATGGCTTGAGCAATCTGCGCGAAGCGGCCAAGCGAGCGATCGGCTTTGACATACTTGAGAGTCCAACTTTTCTAAGTGGTCCGTCAGCGAGTGACCAGACCACAGAAGCATGACGAAAAAGAAACATTGAGGTAGACATGGATAGCAAACAGACGAGTGGCATCATCCAGAAAATTTCAGGTCCCTTGGTCGTAGCTCGAGGGATGCGAAATGTCCAACTTTTTGATGTGGTTCGCGTGGCTGAAAGAGGGCTTATTGGCGAAGTCATCGAAATGCATGGAGATGAAGCTTCAATACAGGTTTACGAAGAAACCAGCGGTATCAAGCCTGGCGAGCCCGTCATTTCGACTGGCTATCCACTCAGTGTTGAGTTGGGACCTGGCCTGATGGGTGCCATTTATGACGGTATCCAGCGCCCTTTGCAGAAAATGTACGAGCAAAGTGGCTACAGCATCGCGGCTGGCGGCCAGTATGATGCCGTTTCCCACGAGCGGCTTTGGGACTTCTCCCCAAAAGTCAAAGTGGGAGACGAAGTTGTGCCAGGCGATGTCTTGGGCGTGGTGCAAGAAACACCAGTCGTCGAGCACAAGGTCATGGTGCCGCCCACGATCAAAGGCCGCTGCAGGGTCGCTGAAAT
>JAEZYR010000135.1 GCA_023442635.1 Bacillota bacterium
CTTCCAGCGCCTCCACCCAGCCTCACAACAGCTAGCTAGCCGCCTGAGCTGCCTCTGGAGCCTCAAGCGCATCGGCTACCAAGTCGGTTGTGGGCTCATGGTCGGCAGTCCCGGTCAGACGCCCGAACACCTGCTCAAAGACCTACGCTTTATGCAGGATTTGCAACCAGCCATGATTGGCGTCGGCCCCTTTTTGAGCCACGCTCAGACCCCCTTTGCCCAAGAAAGCAACGGTTCTAGGCGCCTAACCTTACGCTTTTTGAGCCTCTTGCGGCTCTTTTTCCCCGATAGCATGCTGCCAGCAACCACCGCTCTGGGCACCTTGGACAAGGACGACGGCCGTGAAGCAGGCATTCGCGCTGGCGCCAACGTCCTCATGCCCAACATCACGCCTGTGCAAGTCAGAACGCACTATCGGCTCTACAACAACAAGTCGATTGCCGACCAACAGGACAGCGACCTGCGCACGCTCACGGAACGTGTTCAGAGTGTCGGCTGCCAAGTCGCCTGGGAGCCTGGTCACCACCGCGGCACCCCCCGCTTTCCAGAGGTACAGATCGACGTGCTAAAGGACTGGTACTAAAAGCAAGCTTAGAACGTGCCCTTTAGACCTCCAAACAGCGAAGGCGCAATACCTAACGGGGTCTGTCTTAGCTTCTTGCTCTACATACGCCAGCAAACTAGCCTAAGCCCGTCAGCCTAGTAAAGGAGGGCTGATCTGTATTTCGCCGCTGTCCAACCAAGTCAGGCGGTCTTCCAGGGCTGAAGCGTGGAGGGCTGAGGACACTTGCGCCTCTTTCCCTTCTTGCACGACTTCGCTTTCGGTCTTTTGCAAATCAAGCTTTCGAGCGTCCAGATAGCGAACACCCAGTCGCCCCTCATCGTCGATGCTTTCCGCCAAAGCCCAGCGCCACTGCTGATGCTGCCTGACCTGCACCCAAGTACCTAAAACGCAAGAGCGCTCGCGATAGCGCTGCATCACGTTTTGGCGTCCTGCCTCGTTTTGTATCTGAGACCAAAAACGGCGAATACGCCCCATGACGGCCGCAGCTAGATAGGCTCTTAGGCCACTCACTTTTTGTTCAAAACAAGCACCTGCGATGCCCTGAAGCTCCTCTGGAAAGCCCTCGTCAGGTTCATAGACATTGATGCCTATACCCAAAACAAGAACCTGCAGACCGCCACTTTCCATGTCGAGACTAGCTTCCGTCAGAATGCCAGCCACCTTGCGCCCTGCCACATAGCAGTCATTAACCCACTTGATCCCTGGTTCGCCCTGCATTCTCTGAGCAAAAAAGGCTGCCGTTTCGTCCAAGGCCTCCGCGACAGCTACTGCTGCCAGACTTGTGATGAGCGAACGAGCTTCATAAGCCAAGGCGCAAGGCAACAATAAGCTCATGTAAAGGCCGCTATCTTTAGGGGAAAAGAAGGGGCGGCCAAAGCGCCCTCGGCCACCCGTCTGCTGCCCTGCCACGATAAGTAGGCCTGGCACTGCACCCTGTCTGGCTCTTTCGAGGGCTAGGGTGTTAGTCGAAAGCAAAACAGGATGATATTCCACCTCAAAAGCAAAGGCCGCTTCTTTCTTCTGGCCTTCGCTAAGGTCTGCCCCTGCACCGCACTCTGCATGCGTTGCTCGCTGGGAAGGGTGAGAAGGCTGGGTAATCTGAGGCTGCTGAGGCTGATGCTTTTCCCATAGCTCTAAAGCTTCCAGGAGACTCGTCCGATCCAAAGGATCGATTTCTGCAGCCAGCCGATAACCCAATCTCGATTGCGCCTGCACCGCGTAGCCCTCCGCCTGCAGCTCTTGCAGCAACTGCCATATAGCGGTTCGGCTCAAGCCTAAGTTCTGTGCAAGTTCTTGGCCTGAAACCCAAGCGCTCTGCCCATCTCTCGCTCTGGCTGCCAAGAGCGCCTCCAAAATTTTTTTGCGTTTTTGCTCGCGATTCGACATCGCCGTCCTCACTTCTTCTCTATCGTCTTCACGCTTTCAACGGCTCATCCATCAGGACTAAAGCCCTTTGCCCACGGAGCTAGCACACTCTGGCATGCGCAAAAGTTCTTCTGCAGTTTAGCGGAAAAGATCCAAAAAACGTTGCCACAAGCTGCGCGGCTTTTCCTCTGGCGCCTCTGCCGTCGGCGCCTTGGGCAAGTGTATGCCTTCTGTTCGCATGACAAACTGCACATGCTCAGGCCGTTCTGCAGGCACACAGAAAGACGGCAAGGCCTCTTGTTTCTGCTGGCTTTGGGGCAAGAGTGCCTCGAACTCAGCCTGGATCTCTTTTTGGATGCCCTGCATACGCGAAGCCAGTTGTCCATTACCTTGGGCTACTTGCTTCGCCCCATTTTGCAACTTGCTAAGACCTTCCAGATAGGCCTCCAAGCCACTGCCAAAGCGGCCAAAGCCATCACGCAATGCTGCACTGCCGGCTAAATATTGGGCAAAGCCTTGTTTGAGCGTCTCTCCGCCCTGCTGTAAGCCTTGCATGCCCTGGGCTGCTCGACGCATGCCGTCGCTCCAGGCTGCCACACCTTTTTGCCAGGCCGCTAAACCTGGCTGCAGCTCCGCAAGACCGCGTTGCAATTCGTCACTGGCCGTCAAGATCTGGGGCTGCTTTACTTGCAAAAGCTTCCCCTGTTCTGCGAGCTGACTCAAGCCTTGCTGTAGCTTGCTTAGACCTGCCATGAAGGACGTGTCAGAAGCCCCAGCAAAACCTTCTCGTATGCGCTGCTGTGCGCTCAGATATTGGCCTACACCGTCGATGTAAGTTGTGATGGCTTCACTCTGTTGCAAGAACTTTTGCCAGCCATCTAAAAGGGGCGTCAATTGCTTCAGTTGGCGCAGAGCCTGCAAAAAGGCCCCCAGCTCTTGCCTGAGTTTCTGTTGCTCACTTTGAAGCGCCTGTTGCTGGGCTAAGAGCCCCTCCAAGCTTCGCTTGATTGCCCCAAGAGGCGTTTGCTCCTGCCCATATAGCGAACCGAGCTGCTTTTGGACATTCTGCTGCTGGCCTTGAAACCACTGCCACAATTTTTGCAGGTCTGCTTGGGCATAGCCTTGCTGGCTGCCTTCAGGCAGATCCTCTCGCGGCGTGATACCAGCCTCCCTCATGGCATCTGCTAGAGATTGTTGACCGCTATGGCTGAGTTCTTGCTCGACAGCAGTCAGGCCATTGGCCAGCGCTGCCACTTGCTCTTGCATGCGGAGCAAGGGCGCCTGAAGGCCAGCTAGTGCCTCTTGCCCTTGTTGCAGTTCACGGCTTAAGGCCTCAATCTTTTCTTCCCATTGCTGCTTTTGTAGGAGTTGGATCAGCCCTTGCAGCTCTTTTTCTTCAAAGGCCGCCTTGATTTGCCCTAAACTTTGAGCAAGGCCTTCTTTCAGCTGACCGCCAGCTTTCTGCAAGCTTTGGGCTGCACTTTCTAGCGCCGTCATCTTCTCGCCCAAACTTTGGCCTGCCTGCCCTAGTTTTTGGGTGGCTACAGCGCTCTGACCGAGGCCGTCCATAAACGGAGTCAGGCTCGAGGCCAGTTGTTTGACGCCGCCTGTATAGGCCTCTAGACCAGACGTCAGCTGACTCAAAGCGCCAGCGATTTTTTCGGCTCCTGCCTGCAGCTTTTGGGGCGACTCAAACAGGCTCTGGCTGGTTTGGCTCAAAGTCTGAACGCCGTCCACATAGCTATTCAGTCCCTTTCCCAGTTCCTCACCTTTTGATCTGAAATGGAGCAAGCCCTCTTGGAGATCCGCACTAGCACCTGTCAGCTTCTCCCTTTCGGCCAGAAGCTTATCTAAGCCATCGGCTATTTTTTCTGAAGCGCTGGCCAAATCCTGAGTGCCCTCCTGCAGCGCTCGGATCTTCTCATTGTTTTGAAAATCGGGTAGCGAAAAGGCCAGGCTCTGCTCTACCGCTGCGATTTGGACGGCTGACATCTCAAAGTTCTCAACCTGAGCGCTTATCGTCCAGCTGCTCCCTGCCGTCTTGGGTAAAAGGGTGTACGTAAGTTGTTGGAGCGATCCGTTGAGAGCTTGCGTGGCTCCAGGAGCCGCGAGATCCCGAAGCACCCGACTCGGGAAACTGAGCGATATCTGGAGCATCATCCGCTCTGCCCAAGGGTTGGGCTGCAAGTCGCTCG
>JAEZYR010000138.1 GCA_023442635.1 Bacillota bacterium
GCGTCAATCATCGCGCGGACGTTACCGACAGAAGCACCTGCCACCACCGTATCGCCAACTTTTAGGGTACCCCGCTGCACAAGCAGGCTGGCCACTGTACCACGGTTGCGATCCAATTGGCTTTCGATGATGATGCCTTTGGCTTGAGCCTGTGGGTTGGCCTTGAGTTCCATCACCTCGGCCACAAGCAAGACATTTTCTAGGAGCTCATCAATGCCCTCACCCGTATGAGCTGAGATCGGCACCATAGGTGTTGTGCCACCCCATTCTTCTGGAATGAGATTGTGCTGGGCTAGTTCTTGCTTGACTTTGTCGACATTGGCGCCAGGTTTATCAATTTTGTTGATGGCGACCACAATTTCAGTTTCAGCTGCCTTGGCGTGGTTGATGGCCTCAACTGTCTGGGGCATCACGCCGTCATCTGCCGCCACAACCAGAATAGCAATATCCGTTGCCTGAGCACCGCGGGCGCGCATCGTTGTGAAGGCCTCATGGCCAGGCGTATCCAAGAAGGTAATCTTGCGATCGTCAACGCGTACCATGTAAGCGCCGATGTGCTGCGTAATGCCACCGGCTTCGCCAGCTGCTACTTTTGACTTGCGGATATAGTCCAGCAAGCTGGTCTTACCGTGGTCAACGTGACCCATAATAACGACAACTGGTGGACGGGCTTCGAGCTTGTCCGGATCATCCTCCTCGTCGTGGAAGAGGATATCTTCCTCACGAAATTCTTCTAGCTGATCCGTCTCAACGCCGAATTCACCTGCGATAATCGAGGCGGTATCGTAGTCAATGGTTTGGTTGGCAGTTGCCATCACGCCCAATCCCATCAGCTGTTTGATGACTTCAGCGGCCGTTTTTTTGAGGGCTTCAGCCAACTCTTTAACCGTCAGCTGTCCTGGTAACGAAACATGGGTAAGCTGAGATACAACAGGTTTGTTGTGGGTTGAGCGGCCGCGAACCTTGTCGCGTGTCAGTTGGCTGCTCTCCTCACGATCCGAACCACGGTTGTTACGGCTGCGCTTATTGCGGTCATAGGCTGCTCTCTGGGCAAAACCGCTATTGCGTTGGCCTTCACTTGAACGACCACCAAAGCCCTCGCTCGTGGGTGCTGCTGGACGGCGGCTCGAGGAACGACGTGAACGGTTGTTCTCGGGTTCGCGATCCTTGTCCATGAAGTTCTCAGATCCTGGACGGCCTCCCTGTGGGCGACCATTCTGAGGGCGAGCTCCGCGTGTAGCTCCACCAAAGCGTCCGGCACCATTTTGGGGTGTGCGGCGTCCTGTGCCAGCACTCGCGCCTCCTGCATGGCCAGCAGCTCCACTCTCCTGACGGCGACGGCGCTGAGCAAAGGCCTGGGCAGTAGCTGCCAAATCTGACTTAGCGCCTTGGCGGTCAAAGATGTTGCCAACCTTGCCTGGCGTAATCAAAACACCAGCTTGACCTGATGGCTTGGCCTCTCTGGTCGGTCCCTGCCCTCGATTGGGAGCGTCGGGTCCTGGAACAGCGGCCTTGGTGCTCGGCTCGGCTGCCCTTTGCGGTGCTTTGGGCGTTCTTTCTTTGCTGGCTTCAGTTTTATTCTTTTCGCTAGCCGCAGCTGCAACTGTTGCTGCTTCAGCAGTTTTTGCTTCTGGGGCTTTTTCTTGCTCTGAAGGCGTTTCGCTTGCTGTTTCTGCCGCTGCCTTAGCTGCTTGAGCCGCAGTCCGCTCTAATTTTTCTTTTTCTAGAAGCTCTTGTTCTTGCCGAGCCTTTTCTTCAGCAGCGGCTTTCTGCTTGGCTTCTTCAGCCTGGCGTTGAGCTTCTTCGCGTTCTTTCTGGCGCTGCTTTTGGGCCTCTTCAGCCGCCTTTTGGGCTTCGGCAGCACGGCGCATCGCAGCTCGCTTTTCTTCCTCGCGAGCCGCCTGTTCTCTCTCCGCTGCCGTCATGCGGTTATTCGCACGGCCGCGTTCTGTGCGCTGTTGTCCTCGCCCACTAGCTGAAGCACGCTTTTCGCTCGCTTCGTCCTGGCGCTCTTCGCCAGCTCGGCGCGCACGTTTCGCTTTTGTTACCTTCCCCTCATCCTGAGCAGCTTTCTCGCTGTTGCGACGCTCCGTTGCTCCATGTAGGACTTCCATGCGGCCTACTTTGCGTGGGGTTGGCAAAGTTGTTTTGGATGGAATGGTTTCAGTACTTTCGACCGCAGCTACAGGCTCTGCTAGCTTTTCTGTCTGCTGGCTCTTCGCTGCCTTCGCTGGAGTGGGCGTCTCCTCCTTCGAAGAAGATGACGCTGCTGGGGAAGCTTCGTCTGGCTTGGCTTCTACTGGCTGCTTCGCCGTTGTAGATCCTTCTTCCATTGCAGCTGTAGTCTCTTCGGGCTTTGCCTTTTTCTTGACTTTGACAACCTTCACGGTGCTATGAATCTTCTTGCCGCCGACGCCTTGCATGGTCACAACGGGACCAGCATCCTCCGCCTCGCCCGTCTCTGCTTGAGCTGGATGGTCTGGAGAAGACGGCAAGCTGACATCGCCCGTCACCGGGTTTTTGATGTGGGTTGCTGTCTTTTGCTCTTCTTGGCTTTGTTGCCCTGAACCATCGTGTTTCGCCATGATGATTGCTAAATCCTCCTAAAATCGGTCGCGTATCCTACAGACTAGGCTGCAAGACATATTTCCCGAAACTATTGCAATTTCTTTATCTTATCGCTAGCTGGCAGCTTCCGCAAGCTAAAGCCTGGAATCGAGGCACTTTTCACTTCGACGCCTGTCTAAAATAGGTAAAGAGATATTCTGATCCTATGCATTTATCTTTCTGGCAAAAGAACAATACCTTAGCACCTAAAGCAAGCTCAGACTCACTCTGGCTTGAAGGGATCACTTAAATGAGCTTGCAGACCGACCGCAAAGGATTTGTCTGTGACAGCCAGCACGGCCACCCCCGCACGACCTAAACGAGCCCCCAAGACCTCGTTCGCGAGATCCATGGCATAAATGGGCGTCTCAGCGGGCAGCTTTTCGAGAAAAATCCTAAGGTCTCTTTTGAAGGGGCGACAGGCAATCACAAGCTCAGCTCGGCCTTTGTCGCAAGCGTCAAGCACCGCGCTGCGCCCCACGGCTAGTTTTTTGGCCCGTTGTGCCAAGCCCAGCAAATTCAAAATCTTGTCCGTCGCCTGTTCCAAACGCCTTCCTGCCAGTTTTACATTTTTTTGTCCAGCTCGCCTCGCTGATCCGACCCTACATTTTCAAGTCGCTGAACGAAATGGCGTCGCTTAGCTATTGAGCCAACACCTCGTTTTGCCCATTCTTCAGCTCCTCTGCCAGCTGTCTCATGGAAGGGGCTTGGGTAGACGTCTAACCTTGTGCCCCTTGGCGTCCAAAACAGGTTCCGCATTGGCCAAAGCCGCGTCACGAGCCAGGCGGCGAGCTTGCTCAGCCTCCTCTGCCGCTCTGGCTTGAACGGCCGCTCTTAGCTCTGCTGCCACTTGCGCAAGACCCGCTACCTCACCAGATAGCTTCAGCTGTTGCTGCAAACGCCTTCCCTTCAGCAAGGCTTCAACACAGGGTTCTTGGCAACAGACGTAAGCCCCCCGACCAGGCGCTCGTTGGCTGTGATCCAATCGAACGCCCTCTTCTTCGGTATAGACAACTCTAAGCAAATCCCGTTTAGCAAAACGCCCCCTGCACACCAGACACATGCGCTCAGGCTGCCTTTTGCTTTTGGGCTGTTGTCCTTTGCTCTTTTTGTTGGGCATGCCTTCCTAGCTTTCTACATGAACGAGAAGCCTTTTGGGCCTGCTGTTCTTAATTTTCGTCATCCTCTAGAGGCGCCTCATCCTCTTGCTCATCCAAGGCCTGCTCTAGGTCTTCAGCCAGAATAGCCGCATACTGGGCTTCTGATTTGATATCGATCTTCCATCCCGTCAAATGGGCTGCCAGGCGCACATTCTGTCCCTCGCGCCCAATGGCCAAAGATAGTTGCTGGTTGGGCACCACAACGGTTGCCATGCGCTCTTCTTCGTCGCAAATCACCATCAGTACCCGAGCCGGGCTTAGGGCATTGGCAATGAAAGTCTCAAGGGTCGGATCCCACTCGATAATGTCAATCTTTTCGCCACCCAACTCACTCGTCACCGCTTGCACGCGCATACCATGAGCGCCCACACAAGCACCTAGGGGGTCGATTTGGGGGTCGCGAGAGGCCACGGCAATCTTGCTCCGATAACCAGCCTCACGTGCCACAGAAACGATTTCGACAATGCCCTCTGCAATCTCGGGCACTTCATTCTCAAAAAGCTTGCGCACAAGATTAGGATGCGAGCGGGAAACATAGACGACAGGTCGATTGCCGCGATCTTGCACCTTTAAGATGTAAAAACGCATGCGCTGGTTGAAGCTATACGATTCACCCCGCACTTGCTCCATGCGCGTCAAAACAGCTTCCGCCCGTCCAATGTCCACGATAACGTCATTGCGATCTCGGCGCTGGACAACACCCATGGCCAACTCGCCAATACGGTTACTGAATTCGTCCTGGATCATCTGGTGCTCAATATCAGACAACTTTTGGACAATGGCATTTTTGGCCGTCTGGGCTGCCAGGCGTCCGAAGTCCTGAGGGGACAGCTCGAATTCCAGCATGTCTCCCAGCTCAAAGTCCTCATCGATGGCTTGGGCATCGGCCAAACTCAATTGCTGATTGGGATCTTCTACCTCAGCAACCACTTCTTTGTGTGTAAACACGCGCATCTCACCCGTGTTACGGTCAATATTAGCGCGAATATTATCCGTATTTTTGGCGTCAAATTCGCGTTTGTAGGCTGCGACAAGCCCCTCTTCGATCGCTGTAAAAAGCTCTTCTGGCTCAATACCGCGCTCTTTGGCCAAAAGGCGAATGGCCTCAATCAGTTCTCCGTTCATATACTGACCTCCTTGATAGCTGTTTACCTTGCTAAAGTCTTACTCAATAGATCTCGAACTCGATGTCCTTATCTATAGCCTACCTGACAGCCGATTTTCATAAGAGAAACGGTGTTCTTGCTCTTCTCGGATGAGCTCAAGGCCGTTCGTCCTCTCCAATTCAGCCTTCTTGGCTTAAATTAAAACACCACCACCCGGTGTAGTTTGGCGATTTCTTCCCATGTGAAGCTGCGGATTTCACCGTTGTCTAACTTTAGGCTAAGCTCTGCCTCACCAACCGAACAAAGCTCGCCTTCAAACTGCTTTTGCTTGTCCTTGGCTTGATACAAGCGCAGTTCAACCCTCTCATGTAAATGTCGAAGGGCAGCTTCTGAATCAACTAATGGCCGATCAAAACCAAAGGATTCCACGACTAATTGATAGGGCTTTTGCCAACTGAAGCGCTCATCTAAGGCAGGATCAACCAGGCGTGAAACATCTGCGCAATCATCCATGCTGATAGGGGATGCGCTATCGATGACAAGGCGCAAAATCTGTTGAGCGCCCTCGCGCACAAACTCGACATCCGCAATCACCACATTTTTCGCGTTTTCATAGCTGAGCAAGGCCTCTCGTGCAATGTCCCAAGCTTCTTGGGCTAGTTTGCCACCTTTCATCCTCTATGCTTCCTCCTTTATAAAGAAAAGAGCAGGCCTGAGCCCACTCTTACTGCAGCGACCAAAGCAACTTTCGTTGCCAAAATCCAAGAACCCCCTGGATTTCATAAGAATTTTAGCAGACTGACCCCAAGCTTACAAGAACAGGCAAAAAACTGATCTTTAGTTCACCGTCAAAAATGCGCTATTATTAGATCACTCCCGAAGACGGAGCAAAATGCAACCAAGGAGTACAACAATTATGGTGAAAGTAACCATTGGCCCTAAGGGCAGCGGCAAAACGGGACGCTTGATTGATCGATTGAACCAATACGCTGAGAATGAAGCCGCTAATGTTGTTTTGATTGAGCACGGTCGCCGCCTTGATCGTCAGATCAATCACCGTATCCGCCTTGTTGAGATTACCGAGTACCCTGTCGAAGGTTACGAGCAGTTGCTGAGCTTTCTAGCTGGTATCACAACGATGGATTACGATATCACCGATATTTATATTGATAGCCTTTTCAAAGTAGCTAGCTGCGATTGCGCTGAGAGCTGCGGCCGCTTCCTTTCTGCCCTTGAGGCTTTCTCCCAAAAGCAAAATCTCACCTTCCACGTGGTCATCAGCTTGGAGAGCGACGAAATTCCTCAGACCCTCAAAAGCTACGAGCAGAACGAGTTCTAATCTTCTAGCTTCTACTTCTCGTATCGAAATAGCTTGCAACAAGCAAAAGCAGCCCCATGAGGCTGCTTTTGTTTTGTCTTTTAAAGTTCACCTATCGCCAACGCAAGGATCGCTGCCTTCTGCCTAGCGCTTACCCCAGTAACAGGACTAAGTCTCTAAGCATAAAAATAGATAGTGAAAGCTCTACCTAAGCTGTATCGAGCTAGCTATAATAGACGCCATTCAGCAGGAAAAAGCTGAAAATAAAGCAGGAAGATTCATTATGAGCATCATCAAAGAATTTCGCGAATTCATTTCTCGCGGCAATGTCATCGACATGGCTGTCGGTGTCGTTATTGGTACTGCCTTCAAGAGCATCGTGGACAGCCTTGTCAACGGCATCATCATGCCTGCTGTTGGCATGTTACTCGCCAACATCGACTTTAGCGATCTTAAGACCGTCCTCAAGCCTGCTGTGGGTGAGCAGGCCGAAGTCGCTTTGCTGTGGGGCTCTGTTATTCAAGCTATTTTGAATTTCTTAATTATTGCCCTGGTCATTTTCTTGGCTATCAAAGCCGTCAATCAACTCCACAAAAAGATGGCCGACGCCTTGACCCATAAGCAAGAAGTTGCTGCTGAACCCGAAGCACCTGCTGCTCCGACCGAAGCTGAGCTTTTGGCTGATATTCTGGCTGAGCTCCGTAGCCAACATGGTCAAATCGTCCCCAAGGACTAAAAATGTTGCAGCCCCTTTCTTCGCTTGCGGACTTCGAAGCAGCGAAAGCTCAAGCCGAGCTTCAGCAGAAGCAAGCTGAAAAGCCACAGGCTCAAGCCAAAACTGAAGGCGACAGGCAGCTTGCCCCAGAGGCTCAGCCCTCTGGGCAGGCGCCTAGCCTAGCTAATATCCAAGCTATCGACCGCGATGTGCAAGATCAGCTTATCTTGCTCTACATTGTGAAGCAGCTGCCAGATCTCAGCCGTCATGAGCTGACGCAATTGGCTCTTGAGTCGCTCTATATGGATTATTTTCGCTTTGAGCTCCTGCTTAATCGACTGCAAGCAGACGGTCTGGTACATGTGGCTCAGCGCAAGTTTGAGCAGAGCCTTGATGCTGCTGGGCGTGCGTTAGAACGTTGTGCTCTGACCGGCGCAGGTGAAAAGACTCTATCTGCTCTTTTTCAGCATCTGCCTCAGCCCGTTCGCCAACACCTCTATCGCAGTTTAGAGAGCAAACGTGCGGAGCACCGTTTGGCGTCTGAAGTTCAATCCAAGATCCGCCCCCTTTTGGATGGGCGTTGTCATCTGGATTTGAGCCTTTCTGAGGGGAGCGAAAAACTGATTGAGCTAAAGCTGCTGCTGCCTGATGAAGCCATGGCGCGCGACTTGGCGCAACGCTGGCAAAGCCAGCATACGGAGCTCTATCCAGCCCTACTGGCTTCTTTGTTCGATTCAGCCCAAGAAAGTGACGAAGTGCCTAAGGAAGTGCCTAAGCAAGATCAGCTGCCCCGCTGACCTTCTGGCTTGCCTGTAGCCTGCACAGGAAGAGCAAAGCCCCTTGACTCTCGCGAGAGTCAAGGGGCTTTGGCGTTCTACATATGCGACCAGCCATTCAAAAAAGGCCGTGTTTCAGAGAAAATTAAACCTCGCTGAACTGGTCTTTCGTTGCGCCGCAGAGAGGGCAGAGCCAAGACTCTGGGATGTCGGCAAAGTCCGTGCCAGCCTCGACGCCATTCTCGGGATCGCCGACTTCGGGATCATAGATATAACCGCATAGATCGCAAACATACTGTTTCATAAAATGTCTCCTAACTTCAATACTCAATTGATGATGCTAGCTAGTCCTCAGGACCTATTCCTAGGCTATCTCTTAATCAAAAGCCAGGGCGCTACATTGGTTACCACTATACTTCATAGCAGATGATTAGAGGAAGCTAATCTTTTC
>JAEZYR010000155.1 GCA_023442635.1 Bacillota bacterium
GAGCGGAGGAACTGCCCACACGCACACATATCAATCGCAACGGCTCATGGCACGTGGAGACAGTGTGTTTGATGACACGGGTGTAGTCGTGGAAAGCCTTGTTTATCAGGGGTTTTGCGTGGTTTCATTTTGGTGGGGTTGTGCTTCGAGGGCTTGTTGGGCGTTTATGGGAACTGGTCAACGGGTTTTCGGAGCAAATGCTTAAGAGGGTTGAGTAGTCGATTTTGCTTCTGGCGTTTTTGAGTGGGTGAGATTGATGTTTTACCTGATGAGTGGGTGGGATTGAGGAATTATAACAAGGGAGATGTAACGATGAAATATGACTGTGGCTTTACAAAAGAAAAGAAATGGTTTCGCTACCGGGCAGCAGCGATCATTGTCGAAGCGGGTTGCGTACTACTCGCCGGAAATGAAAGGGATGATTATTTCTATTCTATCGGCGGTGCTGTACATATGGGAGAAACAGCCGAAGCGGCGGTGAAGCGGGAAGTCCTTGAGGAAACTGGCGTCGCGTATGAGGTGGATCATCTTGCCGTGATCCATGAGAACTTCTTCAGGGGGAGTGGAGGCAATATAAAAGATCTGGACTGCCACGAGATTTCTTTCTACTTTGTGATGAAACCGAGAGGAACACAGGAATTACAAAGTGGTAGTTATACTGGGGGAATCAAGGAACAGATGTACTGGATTCCTATTGCAGAGTTGGACAGGCACAAAACATTTCCCGCCTTCATGAAAGAGTTTCTGACCTCAGAGCACCAGAGGATTGAGCATATCGTGACGGATGAACAAAGAGAAATTGTGGGGTAAGAAACGTTGGGGTCTTCGTTCGCTTCTGCAACAGATCTCGTCGAGACGGTGTGTTTAGCTAAAAAGAAAGGCTGAGCGCTGAAGCCAAGGCAGCTTGTTCCGACAATCGCCACAGCTTTCATCTGCAAGATCCCCCTCATTTGACGCTGGCTTTTTTATCTATACTATAGGAAGAAGGATTAAAGAAAAGATGGGAGGATAAGGATGAAAGTTAACACGGCCGTTGTCGATGCCTATATTCGAGCTGAAGATCTAAGCCCCTTTGCTCAGCTTTGGCTTTATGAGCAAGAGACAGATGCGGGGCGCGAAAATATTTTTACACAGCCTGAATCGAGCGAAGAAAAAAGAAGGCAGGTCGAGCAGATCAAAACGGAGATGCTGACTTATCTTCAGAACTTTGAACCTTGCAATGTGAGATTGTGGGATGCGCTATTTGAGACATGGCGTCCTTCTATTGAGCAAACAGAAGTGGATCTTGTTGTCGGCTGTCCTGAACTCTACGATGCCTTCGTTAAACGGGATACAAGAGGCCAAGCCCACATGATCTTTGACCTCCTGAATTGGGAAAAATATTTAGGGCACTATCCCATCACCGATTTGGTTCAGAATCTCTTGTCTCATGAGCTGATGCATGTCCAGATCGGGCAAGTGATGCCCGATATTGAAGCAGCCGAAGAAAGGGGCAGCTACCTCGAAAAACTAGATGCCATCACTTTCAACGAGGGCTTTGCGCACTTGCTTTCTTACGAAATTAAGGGCTTAGAGACAGTAGATTGGGCGACGCCTGCCATGCAAGAGGTCTACACAAAAGCTCAAAGCCAAATGCGAGCAGCCTTGCAGGCTCAGGATCCAGCTCAGCAGGCTGACTTTGTTCAGAAGGCTAATTTTGGTCAGTACACGGACAAATACGCCTGTATGTGCGGTATGATTTATTTAGGTCAGATGTGGCAAAAGGGAGGCTATCCAGCCCTCAAGCAACTCTTCGAAGAAGGGTACAAGGGCTTTGCAGCCAAAACTCTGCAGTTGCCTTAAGTGGCAGCAGAACGAGAGGAAGGAAAAACCATGCTCAACAATCGAGGAACCCAGGCTATTCAGACTGAACGACTGCTTTTGCGACGATTCACGCCTGCCGATGCTGAAGCCATGTTCCAGAATTGGGCCAATGATCCCATGGTTACACGGTATGTCACCTGGCCACCACACGGATCACTGGCCGTGACCCAAGAACTTTTGGCGAGTTGGTGCCAGGCTTACGAAAGAGATGACAACTACAATTGGGCGATTGAATATGAGGGAAAGCTCGTAGGGAGCATCAGCGTGGTTCGTTTGAATGCCAAAGTTGAGTGGGCAGACTTGGGCTACTGCCTCAGCCGATCCTGCTGGAGCAAAGGTATCATGACAGAAGCTGTCCTGGCGCTTGTCGATTACTTGTTTTGTGAGGTCGGCGTGAATCGCATAGGTATTGATCTCGCTGCTCAGAATCTAGCTTCAGGTCGCGTGGCGCAGAAGTGCGGCTTCACCTATGAGGGAACGGCTCGCGCCTACATCAAAGTTTCGACGGGCGATATCCTCGATGTGAAGCATTACAGTCTTTTGAGAGAAGAGTGGCTGGCTCAGAAAGCCTGACAGCTAGCCCAACAAAAGCAAAAGCAGGGGGCGCAAGAAGCTTGTCCCCTCTGCTTTTTTCTTTTGAGCTTAGCCTTGTTTTGAGTCGTCGACTTGAGACAGGGTCTTGTCCGTGAAGAGGAGCTCTAGACCATAATAGTCGCTATTCGAAATGAGGTCTTGACGCTCTGGAGTGTCGTCAGTAACAGGGAAGGTCAACAGCGCACTTTCTGGCTGCCACTGGAGGACGAAATCCCGAAAGTCGCCAGCTGTCACATAGAGCTTGCCACCTAGACGCTTGAAGGGTTCTCGCTCTTCGCCGATGGAGGCCTTGCCCTGCCATATGACTTGAGATTCCTGACCTTTGTGCAGGACAAATTGCATGATGAAGGTAATGGCTTCTTCTGGGCCGGTCATGTCATAGACGAGGTCCAAGTTGGCGAGCTTGGTATGGTTCTTGTCCAAAGTCACGCTGGCTTTTGGACTTGACTTAGGATGACAGGCGTCAATAGGAGCGAGCAAGTGAGGAGGGCGGATAAGGCCAGCCTTGTGCATTTCTTTAGGGTCATCGAGCGTACCTCCTAGGGGAATGGCCAGCAGATCGGGGCTTATACCTTTTACAAGAGCAAAGTCTAGGCCGAAGAAAGTGGCAACTAGAATGGATTAAGTAGGCCTTTGCTCTTTGGGTATTCAGCTTTGGTCAAAATGGCAAATGCTTTTGTTCATAATAAGTTAAAAAATAATATAAGCAATAATATGAAATTTAAAACTCGGCACAATAATAAGTGATAGATCTATTCTGAGATGACGGTCAAAAGATGACAGGCCTTCTCTATGAGCCAGTGTATAGTGTAAAAACTGAGCAAGCTCATTTGAAGGAGACCCATGGCTTTATGTCCCATCCATCCTATCCATCACCTCAAGAAGCCGAAGCTCTATTGGCCGAAGCGGTGACGCATAACCCTGGACCTTGGGAAACACACAGTCGCTATGTGGCTCAAGCCGCCAGCCAAATAGCCGCCGCCTGTCAGGACCTCAATCCCGAAAAAGCCTATGTGCTAGGCCTACTCCATGACATCGGTCGACGCTTTGGGATTACCCACATGGCTCACGTCTATGACGGCTACCACTATTTGTTAGACAAAGGCTATGCGGACGCAGCCCGAATCGCTTTGACCCATTCTTTTAATCTGGGCAAGTTAGACGACTATATCGGCAAAGTCGACGTGACCATAGAGCAGCAGGAAGAGCTCCAAACCCTTTTGGCTCAAACAAACTTTGATGAATACGACTACTTGATTCAACTTTGTGATTCCTTGGCTAAGGCAGAAGGCATTGTGACGCTCGAAGCGCGCATGGGTGATGTCAAACGCCGCTATGGCATGTATCCCCAAGAAAAATGGGACCGCAATCTTGAGCTGCGTCGATATTTCGAAGCCAAGATGGGGCGAGATCTCTATGAAGTCCTCCAGATGGAGGCTTGAGAGAGGAGAAAGCAGGGCAAGAGAGACCAGGCCAAGTCTAGTTTTGGCTTAGATCTAGAAGCCAAAGATCAAAAAATCTGCCCAGCGAGCAAGGCCTTGCACCAAGCAGCCATTTCGCGCAGGACGTAGTGGGGCAAAAGCCAGACCTGGACGGGTGCAGCTTGCATATGGACATCCTGATAGCCGAGCCGTCTCGCCATCATCACGGCCCTTAAGACATGAAAGTTGGAGCTCACGATAACAGTTTTTTCGCTGGCGATTTTGGGGCTGAGGGCTAGGACATTTTTTAAGTTCTCGTAAGTATTAAAAGAAGCCTTTTCAGCCACACTCTCTAGACTGTAGTGTTTCTGCAGATAACGCGCCATGGCCAGACCTTCGGGCAGCAGCTCGTCAGGACCTTGGCCACCTGCGCAGTAGAGCTGACTCTGGGAGTGAGCCAACTGTAATTCGGCCGCCACGTCGAGCCGATCTTGCAGCATAAGGGAGGGTTCTGTATCCACGAGGCCACCGCCCAAAACTACAATGTTTTGGATGTTCTGGTCAGGCTTAAGGGCATAAGGCAGGCCAATGAGGAGGCAGCCAAGCAGGCAAAAAAGCAGGGTCAGACTGCGAAAAATCCACTTCTTTTTGAGGCAAGAAAAAAGCAAGGCAAGCCCAGCGATCAAAAACCAGACCAGCACGAAGGGCTGGAAGCGGTGGAATAAGCAAAGAAAAAGCCCATAGCTAGCGGAGAGGATCGCGACGCCAATTTCAAAATGCTTGAGGAGCCGGGTACAGATGGCTTTCATAGGACCTCCTTTGCTTAGGCTGGCTTTGGCTTTTCACTTTCGCTGCATTTGCTTTGCTTAAAAAGATCCGAGTAAATGGCTATAATCACATGATTGTTTGTGTCAGCAGGAGAGATTTATGCGTCAAGTTGCCAAGCAGGACTTGTTCGAAACAGCCAGTATTCCTAAGGCTGTGGCCACACTTGCTATCCCTACCATTCTAAGCTCTTTGGTGATGGTAGTCTACAACGTAGCGGATACCTACTTCGTCGGCTTGCTCGACGATGCGGTGGAGACGGCAGGGGTTACTTTGGCCGCCCCCATGCTGCTCGCTTTTAATGCCGTCAACAATCTTTTTGGTATTGGGGCATCTAGTGCGATGAGCCGCGCTCTAGGGCAGGGCAAAAGCGACAAAGCGCGTCAATGTTCGGCCTTGGGCTTTTACTGTGCCTTTCTGGCAGCCTTGCTTTTCAGTCTGCTGACCTTCGTCGGACAAAATCCGCTTTTGCAGCTCCTGGGAGCCAATGCGGAGACTGTCGAAGCGACGCGAGGCTACCTGCTCTGGGCTGTGACGATCAATGCTGCCCCGGCTATTTTGAATGTGGTTCTAGCCTACCTCGTGCGGGCGGAAGGAGCTGCTTTTCATGCGAGTGCTGGTACGATGCTCGGCTGTTTACTGAATATCGCCTTGGATCCTCTTTTCATCTTGCCTTGGGGCTTTGCGATGGGGGCGGCTGGTGCAGGTGTCGCGACCTTTATTTCGAATCTGACAGCCTGCGCCTACTTCGCGGTTTTGCTCTACTGCAAGCGCAAGCAGACGATTGTCAGTGTCGCGCTCAAAGACTTGTCTTTCGACCGTGAAATGATGCGCGACATTCTAAGTGTAGGTGTACCCGCCTCCATTCAGAACTTGCTGAATGTAACGGGGATGACGGTTTATAATAATTTTGCTTCAGCTTATGGTTCGAACGTGGTAGCGGCCATGGGTATCGTGCAAAAAATACAGCTTTTACCTATTCAGATCACTATGGGCGCTTCCCAAGGCGTCATGCCCTTTATTGGCTACAATTACGCGGCCAAACAGTTGCAGCGCATGCGTGAGGCCACGCTCTTTTTGCTCAAATGCCTGGTGCCCTTTTTGCTTGTTGTGGCGGCCTTTTGCTCCGTCTTTGCCGCACCACTTGTGGGCTTATTTATGAAGGATCCCGAAGTGATCTTCTACGGCCGACAGTTCATGTGGGGCTTTGCCTTAGCCCTGCCCTTTTTGTGTTTTGACTACACAACCGTAGCTGTTTTTCAGGCCATCGGAGCGGGTCGCAAGTCCTTGCACTTTGCTTTTCTGCGCAAAATCGTCCTCGAAATACCAGCCATTATTGCTTTGAATTTTTTGATCCCCGTTTATGGCATTGCTTATGCTTCCCTGACGGCAGAAATCGTGATGACCATTTTGGCATTCAAAGCCCTCAAAGACACCCTGACAGAGCGTTGGAATACGATCTGAGCTATTCGATGAAAGCGATGGTGCCAGAGTGAAGCTAAGGGGTTAGCTGTGGCAAAATAGAGCCAGTACGCACGCAGAAAGTTCAGGAGGCATCGGTCAGAAAATGAAATATTTGGTGGCATCAGATATACATGGTTCAGCCTATTATGGCCAAGCGCTGGTGGAGGCTTTTGAACGAGAAGGGGCAGACCGCCTTTGCCTTTTAGGGGACTTGCTCTATCATGGGCCGCGCAACGACCTCCCCAAAGACTACGCCCCCAAAAAGGTCATAGAGCAATTGAATGCGCTGGCATCGAAGATTCTTTGTGTGCGTGGAAACTGCGATACAGAAGTTGACCAGATGGTCTTGCAATTCCCCATCATGGCCGATTATGCCCTTTTGATGAGTGGGGAGCGCCTGCTTTATCTCACCCATGGCCATCGCTTCAATCTGGAGACGCTGCCGCCCTTGCAAGCTGGCGATGTTCTGATCCATGGACATACCCATATTCCAGCATGGACGCCCTTTGGGCAGGATAATCTCTATCTGAATCCTGGCTCCGTTTCGATTCCTAAGCAAGGTTCTAAGCACAGCTATATGACGATTGAGGAGGGTCTTTGCCAGTGGAAGGACCTGAGCGGCGAGGTCTACCATACGTTGCAGCTTTAACATGCCTTAAGCGCTCATCCTGCTTATGCGCTTATAGCAGGCTGGGTGTGGCTGATAGATGAAGTCCAGCGGCAAGGGCTAGCTATGAGCTTGCCCCTTGAGCATGATGAGCCAGCTTATGGTGAGCAAGAGGCAGGAGAACCAGATGCTGTGAAGGCCAGCGATTTGGACGAGGAAACTGCCCAAAGCTGCCCCACTCGCAAATAATGCGATGATGGCAAGATATTGCAAGAATAGGATGCCATAGAGTCTTTCGCGTTTGCGATGAAAATGGTGTAGAGCCTCCATGGCGCTGCGCAGATTGCCGATGCACATGGTACTGGCAAAAGCATAGCCGCGGACTTTTCGGAAGGCCTGGACTTGCATCGCGCACGAAAAAGAGACCAGCAAGTTAGCCAGGAGATTGAGGGAAGTGGGCAGCCAGCCGACGAGCGCGAGCAGGATGATTTCGATCGCCAAAACATCATGACGCCAGTGCAGTTTGGGGTGGCTGGGTTGCTTGTAGCGCATGGCTTGGGCGACCCAGACACCTAGGGCAAAAGCAGAAATAGGGATAGCATAGCGAGCGGCCATCGCCCATTGGCGATTGAAGAGGTGCTGGCTGAAGAAAATGATGTTACCTGTCTGAGCATTGGCAAAAACCTTACCGCGAGCCAAATAGGTATAAGCATCCTGCAGACCACCCGAAAGCGACAAGAAAGCAGCTGTGCAAAAGGCCTCAGACATCTGCAGATTTTGAGCTCGAGCAGGATGAGCCTCGTTTGAGGAGGCTGCGAGCTCTGCGACATCAGAGCTGATGGCACTGTTTGGGATGTTGGATAGCCCAGTGGCGCCTTGCTTTTGGCATTTCAGATCAGAGTGGTTCAAAACAAGCCTTTCTAGCACAGCAGGAAGAAATAGCAGGAAGAGACAGCAGAGTGAGCTCTGCTTGAGATCATAGCGCATCTAAGAAGAGGCGAGGGAGCTTGGCACGAGTCAGGATTTAGGCTTTGGGGAGATCTTGACTGCGATAAAGTTTTTCGAGCTCAAGCCAGTAGGCAGGAGCCGTACCGAGCTGGGCGGCTAATTTCTCGGCGAGGGGCAGATCGATGGGATAAGCCCCCTCTAGCAAGTCTTCAAATTGAGCTAGATCAAGATCCAGACGAAGCGCCAGACCTGCTACCGAAAGGCCATGTCGCTGCATATGCTCAGCGATCATTTTGCCAGGTGCTTGGGCGGCTTGATAGGACTCTTGTCTGGCCAGCGCCTGATAGGCCAAGCCTTGCTGGAGGGACACAATATCAACCAGCAGGGTGTTGCTTTCTCGGTAGTGACTGCTCAGACAGTCTAACAAGGCGTTGGCTGTGTCGACACTGGTCAGACAGGGGATGGCCAAGGTGACAGCACGGCGGCGGAGGCGGACAGAATCGCGCAGGGGATCGCGACCGTGGGCAGAGGTGGAGATGACGTAGGCCGTGCGCTCCGGATCCAAAGCACGCAAAAGCGCTGGGGTACGGCTGGGCTCCCCCTGGACGTCACTCAAAGGCCGCAGGGCGTGGCGGCGGTCGATGGCCTGATGCTGGGCTTGCTCAGCCGCCTCTGAGGCGGCCACTTCGGAGGAGGTGATTTCGCGAACCTGGATGCCGCGCTCGCGGATAGCAGCCGCCGTACCTGGCGTAGCGACCAAGGCAAAGCCCTGCTGGTGAAAGCGTTCGGCCAAGTCAGCGGCTTCTTTGAAATCTCCTGGGGCGACTGACATCAAGACTTCGCCGCGGCGGTTGAGATCCATTCCTGAAGCCAAGAAAGCCTTGAATAGGGCTTCTTCCTGATCGCGGCCGATACCCATGACCTCGCCTGTTGACTTCATTTCTGGGCCTAGCTGAGTGTCGACATCGCTTAATTTTTCATATGAAAAGACGGGAACTTTGACGGCGATAAAGGGCGAAGCGGTTGCCAAGCCTGTGCCAAAGCCGAGCTCGCTGAGCCTTTCGCCAAGCGAGACCCGCATGGCTAGCTCGATCATGGGAATGCCCGTGATCTTGCTCAAAAAGGGCACCGTTCGCGAGGCTCTCGGATTGACTTCAATGACGTAGATTTTGTTTTGGCGGACGATGTACTGAATGTTGATCAGACCAAGGGCTTTGAGACCCTGAGCCAGCTGGCGCGTGCAATCCACAATGCGAGCTGACATCGTGGCGTTGAGATGGGGAGGGGGACAAATCGCGATCGAATCACCCGAGTGAATGCCCGTTCGCTCAACATGCTCCATAATGCCTGGAATGAGGATGTCTCGGCCGTCGCAGATGGCGTCAACCTCAATTTCGAGTCCCTGGATATACTGGTCGATCAGAACCTCACTAGAGCCAGCATAGCGCTGAATCACAGCCATGTATTCGCGGATATCTTCTTCGCTGCGCGCGATAATCATATTTTGTCCGCCGAGCACATAGGAGGGGCGCATCAAAACAGGGAAGCCGATCTCGCGGGCCACTTGGAGGGCTTCTTCGGTTTGGCGGATGGTTTGGCCGACTGGACGGAGAATGTCCAAAGAAGAAAGCAGGGCATCAAAGCGGGCGCGATCCTCAGCGCAGTCAATGCTGTCAGCACTGCTGCCGATGATCGGGATGCCGGCCAGGGCGAGACGCTCGGTGAGGCGGATGGCTGTCTGACCACCACAGGCAACCACGACGCCGATGACCTCCTCCAATTTGGCAATGTCGCGGACAACTTCCCAGGTTACGGGCTCAAAGTAAAGGCGATCCGCTGTGTCAAAGTCAGTAGATACGGTCTCAGGATTGTTGTTGATGATGATGACTTCATAGCCCATTTTGCGCAAAGCTCGCACGGCATGTACCGATGAATAGTCAAACTCGATGCCTTGACCGATGCGAATAGGGCCAGAGCCCAAAACGAGGATGCGCTTTTTTTGGCTGCGCTGAATGTGGGCGATGGCCTCATCTTCGGCCCCTGCTTCGGGCGCTATATGTAGGGCGTAAAAATAGGGTGTGCTCGCTTCGAATTCAGCCGCACAGGTGTCTACCATTTTGAAGACTGGTTTTTGGTGAGGCGGCAAGCTGCAAGCGGAAAGGCGGGCTAGGCACTCATCGCTATAGGAAAGAGACTTGCCGTACTGGTAGACGTCCAAAGGCAGCTCGTCGAGGTCACCCTGGCGGAAAGAGGCTAGCTTTTGATCAAAGGTATGGAGGCGCTCAAGGGAGGCCAAGAACCACAGGTCAATTTTGGAGAGTTCGTGGAGTCTTTCGATCGACCAGCCTCGGCGCAGAGCCTCATAGAGGCAGAAGAGGCGCTCGTGGGTCGGGTGTTGGATAAAGTAGGCGAGATCCTCATCTGTTTCATCGCGGAGGCCGACCAATTCAAGGTGGTCAAGGCCGATTTCGGCACCAGCTACAGCTTTTAGCAGAGCAGACTCAAAACGGTCAGAAATGGCCATGACTTCGCCAGTTGCCTTCATCTGCGTACCCAACTGTTTGTGGGCGTAAACCAGTTTGTCAAAGGGCCATTTTGGTAACTTGACGGCCACGTAATCGATAGCTGGCTCGAAGGAAGCAAAGGTTTCGCCAGTTACGGCATTGGGGATTTCATCCAAGGTGTATCCCAAGGCGATGCGCGTTGCGATTTTAGCGATCGGATAGCCCGTCGCTTTTGAGGCGAGGGCTGAGGAGCGCGACACGCGAGGGTTGACTTCGATGACGGCATAGTCAAAAGAATGGGGATCAAGGGCAAATTGCACGTTGCAACCACCTTCAACGCCGAGATAGCGGACGATGTCTAGGGCAGCTGTACGCAACATTTGAAATTCCTTGTCCGAGAGGGTCAGACAAGGCGCCACAACGATGGAGTCACCTGTGTGGATGCCAACAGGATCAAAATTCTCCATGGAGCAAATGGTGATGGCGTTGTCTAGGCTGTCGCGCATCACCTCGAACTCAATTTCTTTCCAGCCTGCAATGCAGTGCTCGATGAGGACTTGGTGAATGGGGGACAGGTGCAAGCCACCTCTGGCGATGTCGGCCAACTGCTCGGGATCGTCGGCAATACCACCACCAGAACCACCCAATGTAAAGGCAGGGCGTACGACGACGGGATAGCGGACGCGTTCGGCTGCGGCTAAGGCATCTTCGACTGTTTCGACGATTTCGCTAGCGATGACAGGCTGGTGGATGGCGGCCATGGCCTCTTTGAAGGCGCGGCGATCCTCAGCGCGGTGAATGGTTTGAGGGTCGGCTCCGAGAAGACGCACGCCATGTTCAGCCAAAAAACCAGATTTGGCCAGCTGCATGGACAAGGTAAGGGCTGTTTGCCCTCCCAAAGTAGACAAAAGGCTGTCAGGCTTGGTTTCTAGGATGATGCGTTGCAAAGTCTCGACAGTCAGAGGCTCAATAAAGATCTGATCCGCCATGGTCTGATCTGTCATGATGGTGGCTGGGTTGGAGTTGACCAAGATGATCTCCATGCCTTCCTCACGCAAGGTGCGGCAGCATTGGGTGCCAGCATAGTCAAATTCAGCGGCCTGACCGATGACGATGGGGCCAGAGCCAATAACAAGAACGCGGCGGAGCTCAGGATTGCGTGGCATGCTTATCTCCTTCCTCTTTTTGGGCATAGGCGACTTCAGCCATGAGAACGAAGAAGCGATCGAAGAGTGGCTGACTGTCCAAAGGACCAGCGGCAGCTTCGGGATGGTATTGCACTGTGAAGACGGGATAATCGGGGTAGCTGACACCTTCGACGCCCAGATCGTTGTTGTTCACTTGTTCAAGGCGACAAGCGACGGTGGCCGAATCGTTTGCGTCGGGTACCAGCAGCTCATAGCCGTGGTTTTGGGAAGTGATCCAAACCTTGCCACCCTCTGTTGTGCGAACAGGCTGATTGGAGCCGCGATGACCAAAGGGCATGCGCCGAGTGTCAAGACCCATGGCTAAGCCACTGAGCTGATGGCCTAGACATATACCCATGCAGGGGAGGCCAGAGCGGAGGATACGACTTAACTCAGCGAGCAAGTCCGTATTTTCTTTGGGATCGCCAGGGCCATTGGAGAGCATCAGACCAGCAGCCTTGTATTGCTTAGCCAAAGCGAAGACCTCATCAGCTGTGGTGGAGGCTGGCAGAAGCAAGACATCAGCGCCTCGCCGCAAAAGTTCACGATAGATGCCAGCTTTGGCGCCAAAGTCATAAACCAAGACGCAATGGATGCCAGCATCTAGACAGCGCTCTTTGTCCCACGCTGAGCGCGGTTGGACGGCTTTGACCCAAGAGGGAAAAACATAGTCCTGGTAGGCGATGTACTCGGGTTTGGAGCGGGTGACACGATCGACTTTGCGAGGAAATGAAAGGGCCTGTAGCTCGGCAAATTCCGCTTCGCTCAAAGGATGATCACTCAAGCGGGCATTCATGGTGCCGTGTTTTCTCAAGACACGGATGAGTGCTCTCGTATCAATTTCTGCAATCACGGGGATGCCTTGCGCTTCTAGCCAGGGCTCAAGGGCGCCCTCGGAACGCATGTTTGACCCTATTTCGCTCAAATGGCGGACTACATAGCCCGCCACTTGTGCCTTTGAACTTTCGAAATCTTCAGGGATCACACCATAGTTGCCTATCAGGGGGAAGGCCTGAACGACAATCTGATCGCAGTAACTGGGGTCTGTCAGCGTTTCGAGATAGCCCCCCATCGCAGTTGTGAAAACGAGTTCGCCGCAGCCCGTGCAGTTAGCTCCAGCAGCCAAACCGCGGAAAACCATGCCATTCGCAAGGCTAAGATAGCGTTGCTGTCGTTGTTTTTGCATCTTCAGCTCCACTCTATGCCTGAAGGGAAGGATCTTCAGGCAAATTTTATCAATCCTAGCACGAGATAGGGGGAAGTGACCAGTGGGCAGAAAGGCAGAATTTTGGGGTGAGAAAGTGAACTGTTTTGACAGAGGGAGAAAATAAGGCGTAAAACATACGTGATAAGAGGAGTTGTCGCAGGAAGATATGGGCTTTTGGATTTACTACTTGCTATTGATCAACGGCCTTACTTTCTATCTATTTTGGGCTGATAAGCGCAGGGCAGAGCGGGGCTTGTGGCGAGTACCCGAAAAGACCCTCCTCCTTTGTTCGGCTTTAGGCGGCGCGACTTTGGGCTTGGTCGCGATGTATCGCTTTCATCACAAAACCAGGAAGCCTATCTTCGTCTGGGGGATGCCGCTGCTTGTGCTGCTTCATATTTTGATATTCCCCCATGTTTTTGGTGCTAACACCCTTTGAGGTGCACCCCCTCGAGGTGTTCCGCAAGAGGCATCCTTCAGGGGGAACCCCACGGGGGCAGATGATTAAATCTCAGACGCCCTAACAGGCGAAGGAGAGACTATCAAGTCAGAAGGAACAAAGGGCCAAAAAAGTCTTGACGAAGTGGGCAGAGCTCAGTAGAATAGCTGAGCGCGTGATAAGTTGCTTAGGCAGTGCTTCACGAGTGATTTTGCCGATTGGTGTAATGGTAGCACACCTGACTCTGGATCAGTTTGTGAGGGTTCGAATCCTTCATCGGCAGCCAAGCGACTGGCCTTGCCAGTCGCTTTTTCTTTTGCCATGTTTCACATAGAAAAAAAGAAGAGTATACTAAGCCAAACAAAATGGCTTTGCAGATTTTCTCGCTTTTTGGGCATGTTTGCGAAGTCAAAGGAGAGAGTAAAAATGAGCGAACAACAGCCCTTTTCAACGCATCCTGTACAGGCACCTCTAGGCGGAAGCCCCGCTTCGCCAAAGTCGAATGTCGTTGCTGCTCTAGCCCAGTTCTTTTTGGGTGGCTTCGGCATAGGTAATTTCTATGCAGGCTACTCAACGCGCGGCATCATCCAATTGGTCTTGACGGTCGTCGCTTTTGTGCTCGACTTTTTCTTGATTGGCCTTTTTGTCCATGCCGCTGTTGGTCTGTGGGCTCTGGTCGAGAGTATCCTCTACCTCTTCAAGGTTGGCTCTTATGCCCGTGACGCCCAGGGCAACCCCTTTGCTTAACGTGGTTGCCCAGGGCAACCCCTTTGCTTAAGCAGCCTTTCTAAGACAGCCCTAACTGGATTGATCTTATGCTTCGCTAGGCTCAGTTCTTACCGACTGCGCCTAGCGTTTTTTTGTGCTTGTCTAGCGGATGCGGATGGCCGACTGGCCAAGTATAGGTTCCTAGGCCAAATACTGCGTTTCTAAGCATAGGCAGGTGTCGGCATTTAATGTTTTGAGCTGAGCCTGAATTTGAAGTAGGTTCAGCTCGTAAGAAGTCCCCTCTACTGTATTTAGACAGAGGGAAGAGCCTTTTTCGACTAACACTATGCTCTTGAAAGTCAAGTGACCTAGATTCAGCGGCAAGCAAGCGAGCAAGCGTCCTTGCCTTTGCATAGCTTCGGCATAAGCCAAAACAAGTGTTAGGCTGGACGCCTTTTTCTGGAAGAGAAAGTAGGCCCACCCTGTGGTCTCATCGCGATAACCCCAGACCAGCTCATCCGCTTGCCAATCTATGGCTTGAGCCTCTTCTGGAGCAAGGCCTCTGACGGCAGTGCTCTGCTCCGAATGCAAAGCAGATCCCTGATAGATGAAACGGCGATCGAGGCCTTCTAGGTGCAGGGGTTCAGGGTCTTCTGCCCTTTGGATGAAGTAGCGCTCTAGCACTTCCAAAAGAACAGAGCCAGAACTTGTTGTTTTAAGGCAGAAGGATGGCTTGCTTTGCAGCTGGGCTTCTTCACGCTGACAGCAAGTCGGGCAGTAACTGAGGCTGCGACCATTGACTTGATAGCGCGCCAAGATTCCATGACAGCGAGGACAAAGCTGCCCATATCGGCCATAAACTTGGTGCTGCTTTTGGTAGGAGCCCTTCGTGCCGCTAGCGTCCTGGTAATCTCGAATACTAGAACCGCCAGCCTTCACAGCCTGCTGCATGAGCTTTTGCATGCGACAAGAGAGTTCAGCCCAAAAAACAGGCGTACAAGCCTGCAGCGGGCGATCTGGCGGACAGTGACAGGCGTGCAAAAGCTCACTGACGTAGATGGTGCCCAGCCCCGCGACTTGTTTCTGGTCCAACAAATAGGCGGCTATCGGGCGTTGCTGTTGAAGTTTTTGAGTCAGGACATATGGATCAGGAGCGAAATGGATGGCATCTGGACCGAGATCTTGGATAGGATGGGTTACGAGGTGCTCAGCAT
>JAEZYR010000053.1 GCA_023442635.1 Bacillota bacterium
TTTTTGGTTTGACATATCGCTCTACCAAAAGGCCGTCCAAGCAGCCTCAAAAGACTTACAGAGCCTTTTCCCAGCCCAATCTGATGCGCAAAAAAGCATTGCACAGCACACAGAAGATTACTTAAAGCAACTCACGGCTCTCGACCAAGAAAATCAAAAGAAGTTATCTACCCTCTCTGAGAAAGAGCGCATTCTCGTGACACCTCATGATGCCTTTCAATATTTTGCTAGAACCTATCACTTCACGGTCAAGGCTCCCCAAGGTGTCAGCACAGAATCAGAAGTCGCCAACCGCGATCTAGAGGATACCGCGCGCTTTATCGTAGCCAACAAGGTGCCAGCGATCTTTGCTGAGACGAGCACCGATCCCAGTCGTATGAAAAAATTGGCGGAGCTTGTCCACCAGCAGGGTGCTGAAGTTAAAGTCGTCAGCAGCGATCAGGAACAACTTTTTTCTGATTCATTGGCTGCTGAGGGTTCTGCTGGCGACAACTACATCGACATGTACCGTCATAACATTGATCTCATTTTGCACTATCTCAAAGGCTAAAATAGTTTAGATTTAGAGGTAAAAGGCTAGGCCTAATAAAGTCTAGCCTTTTAATATTGAGAATAAACGAGGCACTCATGCGAGTTCATCCCTTCCCCGAAGAAAAATATGCGTTAGAAATTGAAGACCTAAGTCTGGCTTATCACGAAGAAGCCGTCCTCTGGGATGTCGACTTAAAGATTCCTCGCGGCTGCTGCTGTGCCTTAATCGGCCCAAATGGCGCAGGTAAATCGACCTTGCTGCAAGCTAGCCTAGGCTTGCTTCGCCCGATCAGTGGGCAAATTCACTGGCTGGGCGGACTGTTCCCTGCAAGGCGCCAATGCATCGCCTACATGCCTCAACAAAGCCAAGTCAATTGGGACTTCCCCTTGACCGTGCGAGAACTTGTGCGAATGGGTCGCTATCCACATCGTCATTTTTGGCAAAGACTCAAATATAACGACCGCCAGATAGCAGAAGCTGCTCTCGAACGTATGGGGCTTTTAGCGCTAGCCGACCATCAAATTTCAGAATTATCAGGTGGCCAAAAACAAAGAGCCTTTTTAGCCAGAGCAATTTGCCAAGATGCTGAAATCTATGTGCTGGATGAACCTTTGGCTGGCGTCGATATCGCGAGTGAATCGGTCATTATGAATTGCCTTCATGACTTTCAAGCCCAAGGCAAGAGCATTATTGTCGTACACCATGACCTGAGCAGCCTCCCTCGCTATTTCAATTATGCGGTTTTACTCAATCGCAGCATTTTAGCTGTCGGGACGCCAGATGAAGTTTTGCGCGATGAACAACTGCGCTTAGCTTATGGGCATGAGAGGGCTTTATCATGCTGAGTTATCTAAGCAGCTACAGTTTCCTTTTGCTTGCACTGGCAACAGCTTTGCTAGGTATTTCAGCGGCACTGATTGGTGCTTTGACCGTTTTCCAAGAGGATGGCTTAGTCGCTGATGCCCTCGGTCATGCGAGTTTTCCTGGGGTCGTGTTGGCCTTTATGATAAGCGGTCAAAGAGCTATTCCCATCCTTCTTTTGGGTGCTGCTTCGGCAGGTTTTTTGGCCTATGGCCTCATCCAAGCTTTGAACCACCGTACCAAGATCCATCGGGATAATTTGCTTGCTATTATCCTTACTGGTTTTTTCGGAGGCGGCTTAGTCCTCAAAAGTTATATTCAAGGAAATCCTAATTTTCAGGAAAGCTCTCAAGCTGGTTTGCGCGACTATATTTTTGGCCAAGCGGCTTATTTGAGTGCAAAAGACTGCCTGCAAATCGCCATCGTAACAGCTGTTGTTCTCCTGCTGCTTTATTTTTTTCACCGCCCGCTCAAAGTTTTTATCTTTGACCCTCAGTATGCTCATACCTTGGGGTACTCTCGCCGCCTTTTGCAGCTCTTGCTTTGGCTGCTAACGGTTTTACTCGTCACCGTAGGCCTCCGTTCGGTCGGTGCTATCTTGATGAGCAGCTTGTTCATCGCCCCTATCAATATTGCCAGGTTCTACAGCAAAAAACTCATCCCCTGTTTATGCCTAGCCGCTGTTTTTGCCGCACTAGCCGCTGTGGCGGGCAGCGCTTGGAGTAGTTTGGTCTCAGGTATTCCAACGGGTCCAGCTATCGTCTTATTCCTATCCTTTTTCTTCATGCTGACCCTCCTTGTTTCTCCTAGAGGCTTTATAACTCGCTTCGTTCGCCATCAAAAAATTAAGCGCAGTTCTGCCAAATCTCAATCGAAAAAAGGCATCGTTTCTGCAGAGGAAATAAAGGGAGAACAACATGCTTGAAGCTCTATTCGTCCTCATCTTAGCCGCCTTAAATTTAGCTTTTCTAGGCAATTTTATTTTTCTCAGGCAATTGGCGCTCCTCGGCGACGCCATCAGTCACAGCATTCTTTTAGGGATTGTCATCGCCTACTTTATAACCCCTGATTTGACCTCACCCTGGTTCTTTATTCTGGCGCTCATCGCTGGTCTTTTGACAGCGGCTCTCGTTGAAGCTCTGCAAAAACTCCGCTTTATGAGCAAAGATAGTGCCATTGGCCTTGTCTTCCCCTTTTTCTTTTCCCTAGCAGTCTTGCTCATTTCACGTTTCGCTCGCCAGGTTCATCTGGATGTTGACCAAGTCTTAACGGGTGAAGTGCTCTTTACGCCCCTCGATCGTTTGAGCCTTTTTGGCTATGATCTGCCGCGAGCAGCTTGGCAACTTTTAGCGGTGGCCTTGTTGAATTTATTGTTTATCTTAGTGGCTTACCGCCCTCTGAAATTGTCAACCTTTGACCCCACCTCAGCTCGCTTGGCGGCCTTTCCGCTATTTCTACTGAACTACCTTTTGATCGCTTTGCTTTCCATCAATTTGCTCGTCGCTTTTGAGGCCGTAGGTTCTATTTTGACCATTTCTTTTTTGGTGGTACCTGCCGCCTGTGCCTACCTTTCTGTGCGGCGACTACTACCTATGATGGGACTTTCCTTGGGCTTTGCTTTGATCAATGCACTCATCGCATTTGGCCTGGCTGTCCATTTCAATTTATCCATATCGGGTATGGCCGCCGTAAGTCTGTTCCTCATCTTCCTCATGGTCAGTCTTTTTATGCGCCAGGGTCTTTTCGCCTCCTGTTGGCGCCGTTATCAGCAACGAAAAATCTTTTGTCGCAATAGCCTTTTGCTCCATGCCTGGCAACATCAGGATTCCGATCGCGCCTTTGAGGAATTAGGGCTTAAAACCTTGCACCAGCATCTCAATTGGTCACCCAAACAACTCGATAAGCAGCTCCGTCTCCTAGAGGCAGCAGGCTACTTAGAGCGAAAAGACAGCTATTACGGCTTAAGTGTTGTCGGACGGCGTGTGGCAGAAGACCTTGCCAAACAGTACCATCTTCAAGCGCCGCCAGCATCTCAGATCGCCTCAGGTTCATATGAGAAGAAAGAGCTATCAAGTTGATCCTCGTGCTAGCTCTCGCTAACACCCTCAGCCTGGCGCCACCTGCTTGGCAGGACAAAAGAGTAGAGCTCGAAGGCTAGTTCACAACAAGCTTCGAGCTCTACTCTTTTCCGTGCGTTATCGCGAAGATTTTTAGCCATACCGCACCTTATTTCGCCAAAAGCTGAGAGCACCCTAAGCCGGGTTCTGTCTTGGGCGATCATCTATCTAGGTTGACCATTGCTAGTCAACTCAAGCCACCTCCTGAACGGCCCGGAATAAGGCTCCAAGTTCACCACGGTGTTGCTCCGGATGGGGTTTACAGACACATTCGTCGTCGCCGACAAACGGGTGAGCTCTTACCTCACCTTTTCACCCTTACCCTAAATTGGGCGGTTATTTTCTGTTGCACTTTCCTTAGAGTCGCCTCTACCGGTAACTAGCCGGCATCCGATTCCTATCGAGCCCGGACTTTCCTCAGATTCAGCATTTCTACTTGAACCCGCGATCGCCTAGTGTTCTCAGCTCAGCCAGTGATTATAGTTGAGACCTGTCCACACCTCAACCTGTAGATTTGGATACCAGCGGCGTATCTCACTGGCCCAGGGGTGCAAGACCACCCTCTCACTGACATCATGCCCTACCATAACCGCTTGCACTTGATGGGCGGCCAGCTGCTGCATCTGATGATGTTTGATTTCACCCACAACGAGCGTTTTGATCTTCAGACGCAAAATATCACTTAGCCAGCTCGCATCATAGGCGCCCCCTATGCAGGCCAAGCGCCCTACTTCAGTCTCGTGCTCATCCGTATTGAGCCAAAGGCCTAGCCCCTGTAAATGCTGATTGATACGTTTTAAAAAGTGGACGAGTTTAGCATCTTGAAGCTCGTCTGTATAACGTCCGTAACCTGGGAGAACCTGCTGGCTTAACCAAGCTTTTTGAAGGGCTTGAGCTCGGTTGACAACACATTCTGGCAGACTTTGCCAAAAAACCTGCTGTTGTTCAATGGCATTAGGCAAGGGCCACAAAGTTCCCTGTGAGCTTAGTCCCAAGGTCTGCATCAGCTGATCGCTCACGCCACCTGGCGCAGCATCCCAATTGGTATGGGCTGCGTAGATGGCCAGGCCTGAGCGTGCGGCCTGCCAAAGAAGCCCCTCTTCAGGATCTTCTGCTCGAAGGCGACTCAGCGGATGAAAGAAAGGGGGATGATGTGTAAAGACGAGATTAGCGTGGCAGGCTTGAGCTTGTTCCAGCGTGGCACGGTCAAAGTCAAGCGCCAGCAATAAACATTGGAGATCCTCTTCAGCCTGCCCCATCTGCAAACCTGAGGCATCCCAGGATTCAGACCACGACAGTGGGCAGCAGGCCTCAAATTGCATCATAAATTCACGAATGGTCACGGATATCACCACCCTTCAAAGCGCTTGCTTCTTGCTCTATATTCCGCAAGACCGTATCCAAAGCAGACAAAAGCTCAGCCAAGATAACCTGATCCAATTCATAGCCATACTCATCTGTACAAAAACTTTGTCTCGCCCTTGCTCTCCAGTGGTTGCGCAGATGAAAGGCATACCGGTAGGTGGCCGCCAAGACTTGCTCACTTCTCGCTGTAAAACTCTGGCTCGATGAAGGTGAAAGATCATTCTGGAGGCTGCCAAGTGCAGCTTCGACAAAGGGCAGATCACTTCGCCACTGACTCGTACCGACAATAGCTAGACTTTCATCTGTCAGCTCTATTGAGTCCTGTTCAACAACAAAGAAGAGATAGGCTCGCCCTCTACAAAGACAGTAATGCTCTTCTTTAATAAGGAAGCCTAAATCTGCGAGTCCAGCTCTTAGCGTTGCATGCTGCTGCATGGCCTGGATGACGTAACGAGCAGGCGCTTGGCCTTTTCTGAGCCTGTAAGCACGTAAAATATCGAGGATCTCACGGCCACCCAGACCCAAAATGGCCACCCGATCATTAGGCAGAAGATCCAAGTCCCCCAGACCATCTTGCTGTAGGAACTGTAGGCGCTCCCAATAAGGGGACTGGGGAGGCCAGCGTAAAGCTATTTGTTTTTTGGCCTTCTCGAGTGGCTGCTCGCGTAAGTCCATCGCTAAAGCCGATTCAACAAAATTCCTTTGGACAGCGTAAGCAGCCAGTTGCGCATGATCACAAGCAACATCTATGAGCCGCGCTGGCAAGGGAGCTATGCTCTTTTTGGCTTTTGGGGGCGCTTGGCCGAGCAGCTCAGCTTTTTCTGGTAGCAAAAGCTGCAGAGCCAACAGAAGGCGAGCGTCCATAAATCAGTCTAGGTACTCCTTGAGGCGACGAGAACGAGAGGGATGTCGCATCTTGCGCAAGGCCTTAGCCTCGATCTGGCGGATGCGCTCTCGCGTCACATCAAATTCTTTGCCTACCTCTTCGAGTGTTCTCTGCCGTCCATCATCCAAACCGAAACGCAAACGCAAAACCTGCTCTTCCCTTGGTGTCAGACCTGCCAACTCTTCGAGCAGTTGTTCGCGTAACAGCGTAAAAGCGGCTTGATCAGCTGGGGAACTCGCATCATCATCAGGAATAAAGTCGCCCAAATGACTGTCCTCTTCTTCACCAATGGGCTTTTCGAGGGAAACAGGTTCCTGTGAGATCTTCATGATCTCTCGGATTTTTTCGGGTGTGGTCGCCATGGCCTTGGCCAATTCATCCACTTCGGGATCACGCCCCAACTCCTGAACCAGCTGTCGCTGAATACGGATGAGCTTGTTAATGGTCTCAACCATATGCACAGGTATACGGATTGTTCGAGCTTGGTCGGCAATGGAGCGCGTAATCGCCTGACGGATCCACCAAGTTGCATAGGTACTAAATTTGAAGCCTTTTTTGTAGTCAAACTTTTCAACGGCTTTCAGCAAACCCAAATTGCCTTCTTGAATGAGATCCAAAAAAGACATGCCACGCCCTACATAACGTTTGGCTATGGAGACAACAAGGCGGAGGTTAGCTTCGATCAAATGATCCTTGGCTTCGAGATCCCCTTCTTCCATGGCGGCCGCTAATTCCTTCTCTTCTTCGGCCGTAAGCAGATTGACGCGTCCGATCTCTTTGAGATACATGCGGACGGGATCATCAACATTGATAAATTCTAGATCTTCGCTGTAATGGCCTTCATCAGCCGTCTCGTGTGTGCTTTCTTCGTGCTCAGCTTCGAGCATCTCACCTTCACTTGGCTGCTCCATGCTCAAGGCTATCGAACGCATCGCTCGCAACTGATCCTCATCAATTTCTTCCATATCCATCGGCGTTTCCAACTCAAGAGCTATGTCATGCTCCTCGCCTTTGGAAGCTTTTTTTCTAGTCTTTTTACCCTTAGAAGGAGTTACTGGTTTTTCTTGTTCTGCTGAGCTTTCTTCTAAAGACTTCACATCTGTTAACTCGCCAGCCTCCAAATGAAGCGAAGTCGAAGCTTTTGCCTTATTGGCATCTGCCTGCTTTGAGCTAGCCTTTGTAGCCTTCTTTTTACTGCCTTTTTTATTTTTGGGGCTCGACTCCTCAGATCCATCTGCCTCTGCTTGAGCGAGTTTACGCCGTTTGGATGATTTGGGAGCAGGGGCTTCCGAAGTCTTACCTAATAATTTGACACCCATCTCTTCTAGATTTTGGAGGCTCTGCTCAATCTGCTCGGAACTCATGCCTGACTCAAGAAAAAAACTTTGTAAGTCCTCATATTGCAGCTGCATATCATTTTCTTTTGCTTGCTTTGCAAGACGTTGCAGCGTATCGGTCGGACTTTTTTTGGGCATAAATAAAGACTCCTTCTGGGTGAATTAACGCATCATTTTCCTCTCAAGAGGAAATTTTGTCAAACATTTTGTATTTTACATGCTCAGGTGCCAAAATAGCTAGCCACATCTTGATGATGAGATGAGCCTAGCCCTTTTGACCTCTTTCTGACGTGGTCTCGTCCTCGCGCAACTTGCGCAAGGCCTCTTGAATCGCTCGAAGCGCTTCATAACTGCTCGCCACTTCTGGTGACGATGCTTGTCCTTGACGGCGTTGTAGGTCAATATAAGCTGCCAACTCATCCCTTCGCTTGATCAGGCGCTGTTTGCGCATTTGCAAAAGATAGTGCTGAGCGGACTCCACCCAGGCTGTTAGCAAGCGCTGTTGCCCCAAAGCAGCCATCATGCGTCCAAAGATATGGGCATAAGTTTTTTGTTGGTAAAAGCAGTCTTGTGCGAGCGTTAAAAGGCGACTAAAGCTCAAGTCTCCTCTAGAAGCTTCCTCCAATCGCTGTTGAATCCATTGGCCTTGGGGGGAATTAGGTAAATGATGAAAGTCTTCTAGACTGGGGGGCGGCTGAAGTTGCTGGTAGACTTGAGGGTCTTGAGCCAAAAGAAGGATGAGATAAGCTTCTTCGCGGCTTAAATCCAGCTGAATACCTTCTCGATCTGTCTCAGTAGCCTCCTCACCTGTCCTCTCATTCACAAAATCACGTCTCACGGAATGCTTTTGGGCTGAATCCGCCATCTGCTGACCTTGCCTGGCCTTGCGACGGCTCAATTCCCTGCGCACAACATCGACCTGCACTTCCAAGTCTTCTGCAGCTCGCCTTAGGTATCGATCTAACAAGATTTCATTGTCAATCGATATGAGGACGTTCAGCAAAGCTTCCTGTAGACGTTCATAGACCGCCCCATCTTCAACATGTTGCAGGTCCCCACGCATATGAGCCTGATAGCCCGCGCTCCTTTGCGCATGTAAGTAGCGATAGTCTAATCCCGTCATCGCTTGCTGTAGCAAAGCGTCAAAGCGTTCAGCCCCATTCTTCTTGATATATTCGTCTGGATCC
>JAEZYR010000069.1 GCA_023442635.1 Bacillota bacterium
ATGCCAAAAAGAGCCTGCTTTTGCCGACTGTTCGCATCAGCTTCCCATGTAAGCTTGCAACGGTCGAGCCAGCGTAAAGTCCGTTCTAAAGATTTCTGAACATACTGCCTATCGGCCGGCCAAGGTGTGCACTCATCAAAAGCCATGATGATATCCGCGCCCAGGGCCTGCTGAATTTCTATCGAGCGCTCTGGACTCAATAGATGCTTTGAGCCATCTATGTGGCTTCGAAATTCAACGCCCTCTTCTGTTATTTTGCGACTTTTGCTCAAGCTAAAAACTTGAAAGCCACCTGAGTCCGTCAAGATGGCTCTTGGCCAGTTCATCATTTTATGGAGGCCACCGAGTTCTCTGACAACATCCTCGCCAGGGCGCATCCACAGATGATAGGTGTTGCTGAGCATAATCCCAGCGTGTGTCGAAAGAACCTCCTCGGGTGACAGTCCCTTGACACTGGCCTGTGTGCCTACTGGCATGAAGAGCGGTGTCTCGTAGGAGCCATGAGGGGTGTGTAGAATGCCATATCTCGCACCTGTCTGCTTACAGATATGTTTGAGTTCATAGCGAACAGCAAAGTCTTCCATAAAGATTCCTTTCCAAAAACATATCCCTAGCGTTTGGATGTGGCTGATGCTTGGGCACTGGGTGGTAGATCCTGATCCGCTTGGGTATTGCGGAGCACAAACATGGCGTCGCCAAAGCTATAAAAGCGAAAGCCCTGCTCTATGGCATAGGCATAGCAATGTCGCCATTTCTGGTATCCCACAAAAGCTGAAAGCAGCATCAGCAAAGTGGACTGAGGCAAATGAAAGTTCGTGATCAGGGCATCCACAAGCTGAAATCGGTAACCTGGATAAATAAAAATATCCGTTTCACCTGTGCAAGCCGTATAAGGGCCTTTTTTTTGGCCTAAGCTTTCCAAAGTGCGACAACTCGTTGTTCCGACAGCTACAATACGACGCCCCTCTGCTTTGGCTCGATTGATCTGTTCTGCGGCCTTTTCGCTGACCTCATAAGCCTCCGTATGCATATGGTGCCCTTCGACCGTATCGCTGTTAACGGGCCGAAAGGTTCCCAAGCCCACATGGAGTGTCAAATAGCAGAGCTCCACACCCATATCTTCGAGCTCAACTAAAAGTTCAGGGGTGAAATGCAAGCCTGCTGTTGGCGCCGCAACTGAACCTAAGGGATCAGCATACACGGTCTGATAGCGTTCGGGATCCTCTAAACTTTCATGAATATAAGGTGGCAGTGGGATTTCTCCTGCCTTTTCGAGTAAGGCATCCAGAGGGATACTGGGGTCTAAACTTTCAAATCGCACCAATCGAACACCATCAGGAAGTCTGCCTCCAACCTCGGCTCTGAGCGGTAGATCACCAAAGCTCAATGTGCTGCCTTCTGGTAAGCGACGACCTGGGCGAAGTAAGGTCTGCCACACCTGTGCTTCCTCTGTCGGTCGAAGCAAAAAAACTTCAGCGGCACCTCCCGTCTGTCGCCAAGCGGTCAAACGAGCAGCACGAACTCGACTGTTATTCATCACGAGTAAGTCGCCTGGCTTCAGGTAATTTTTGAGATCATTAAAGTGCCCCTCGGATAAGGCATCGTTTTCTGGATCATAGGCCAGCAAGCGGCTCTCATCTCGCTTTTCAGCTGGATGCTGAGCAATGAGTTCTGGCGGTAAAAAATAATCAAAATCTTGGCTTAACATATTGTCCTTACTAACGAGCAGCCTAGTCTGCCCCTAAACAAAGCCCAATGACCTGGCTAGACAGGGCTTTTTAGGCTGGTGAAGCATGCGTTTCTGGCTCAGGCAGGGTTTGAGGACTTTCGTCCTCATCCTCCTCTGCATCTTCTGCCTTGGTGCTTTCCTCTTCATCCTCGGCCCAGTAGTATTTGGGTTCAGGCGCTTCAAACTCACCTTCGATCCGCTCGATCAAAAAGCGCTTAATTTGACGATTGATATAGAAGTTTACCAAGAGGAAATTAAGTCCCCAGCCGATGAGCAGTATATAGGCCGTACCAATCAGCATACCCAAAGAGCCCAAAAAGAGCTGTAGGAGCAGGGGTATGCCAGCCAAGATGAAGAGCTGAGCCAATAAAATTAGCAGATTAAAGGGCAAGCGGAAAATGGCAAAGAGAAAGGCGTTGCGCAATAAATTTTTGAAGCTAAGTTCAATCGTGATCATCATCTGATAGAGATACATCAGCATAAAAGTCCACAAAAGAGCAATGATGATCATCAAAGTAGCTAGCACCGTCCTCAAAATAGGCTGAGCAATCTGAGTCAAATAAAAGCGAAAAGCCAGCGGTAAAAGGACAGCCGTAAGAATTGAGAGAGCCATGGTCGCTGTAGCTTGTTTCCAGTTTTTGCGAGCATGTTCCCAAAAATCAGACCAAATAAAGGCATGCTCTTCCCTTGCATAATTGCGTAAAACATAGGTTAAGCCTGCATGCACAGGGCCTAAGACCACATATGACAAACCCACTAAAACAAAAATCACAACCAGGATTAAGCCGACGACCAAAGATCCTGCCAAAAGTTCAGGTGTCATACCTTCAGGCATCGCCTGCCCCTGATTCATATCCTGTATACCCTGAACCAAGCGGTCAAAGTTGGGTCCAAAGTGCCCCATTAAGAAGGTAGCCACAAAAAAAGCAATGACAAGCGTCGGAATCGAAAAGAAAGTGTACATGAGCGAAAGGCCCATCACCTTCCAAAATTTTCGCCCCCAAATGCCGAAAAATGTCGCTAAAGCTCCTTTGGGTGGGGCATCGGGATCGATACCAGGCCCTTCTTTTGTATAGTCAAACAATCCAAAAAAACCAGCCATGTCGGCCTCCTCCTCTATGGGTCACGCTCTTAGTCTTCTTTATCTTACTCCACGCCACTTCTAGCTTCTAGATGGAAAGATGGCGCTGTCTTGTCGATAATTTTTGCAAAGATTCAAACTTCTATCGATCATGGCCTGTATTTTGCTATCTTTGCGCCACTTTTTTTGCCCCTCAGGCAAAGGCAGTGGCGAAAGCAGGCCAAAATTGGCATTCATAGGATCGAAGCGTTTGACTGCTGGATTGGATACATAATGGGCAAGAGCACCTAGAACAGTTTGATCAGATGGGAGGAAAGCACAGTCTTTCTCTTGAGCCATCAAGGCCATATTGATGCCTGCAACAAAGCCACTCGCAACAGATTCGACATAGCCCTCAACCCCTGTCAGTTGCCCTGCAAAGGCCAGGCGCTTTTGGGCAGCGAGCTGATAGGATGGCAGCAGACGGCCAGGTGATTGAATGTAGCTATTGCGGTGCATAACACCATAGCGAGCGAATTTAGCTTGGCTAAGCCCAGGTATCATGGCAAAAACACGACGTTGCTCAGGGAATTTAAGGCGCGTTTGAAAACCCACAATGTTATAGAGCGTTCCTGCCACATCATCCTGACGCAACTGCACACAAGCCCAAGGTCTTTTACCCGTTCTGGGATCAACGAGTCCCATAGGCTTCAGAGGGCCAAAACGCAGCGTGTCTTTGCCTCTTGAGGCCATGACCTCGATAGGCATGCAACCCTCAAAAACCTGTTTGCGGTCAAAATCGTGAACTTCTGCCTTCTCAGCCGCTAGCAGAGCCTCAACAAAGGCCTCGTACTGCTCTTGATCCATCGGGCAATTGATGTAATCCGCGCCTTCACCATGCCTTGATTGTCTAAAAACAGCCTGTTCGTCCAGGCTATCAGCCTCGACGAGTGGCGCTGAAGCATCAAAGAAATGGAGGCCTTCTTCTCCCAACAGTTTTTCGAGTTCAGCAAAAAGAGCTGGGCTAGTCAAAGGCCCAGTTGCGATAATCGTCAAGCCATCTGTGGGAATCGTCTTGATCTCACAATTTTCTTCCACCGTAATGAGTGAATGCGTTTTAATGGCTTGCGTGACAGCTGTAGCAAAGCGTTCGCGATCAACAGCCAGCGCTCCACCTGCTGGTACGGCCGTCTCATCAGCCAATCGTAAAAGCAAACTACCCAGCATTCTCAACTCTTCTTTGAGCAGGCCTACTGCATTTTCTAGACGGTTACTACGCAAAGAATTCGAACACACCAACTCAGCAAACTCAGGCTGATGATGTGCCTGTGTCATTTTTTCGGGCTTCATATCGACAAGGCGTACAGGCACACCTCGCTCGGCAATTTGCCAGGCAGCTTCACAGCCAGCTAGGCCTGCGCCCACAACCAAAACAGAACGATCTTGCATCTTATTCTCTTCTTTTCTAAAAGCAACACAGCCACTCAAATTGCTCTCAAGCCTTTAAGCTTTTTTGCTTTTCTTGGCC
>JAEZYR010000099.1 GCA_023442635.1 Bacillota bacterium
ATTTTGGTGGGCGATCAGTTATTTACCGATATGTGGGCAGCACGCCGCGCAGGCATCTTTGCCTTAGCGGTTGACCCCATAAGTCTTGATGAACCTTTTTATATACGAATGAAGCGATTTCTAGAGCGCGTTTTGACGAAAGGCCTGCCGACTCGTTATTATGATGAATTGCCAAGAGTTCGCATGGACGAGTAAAATAGGCCAAAAGTCAAAGACTAAATGAGCCCAAATGAGGAGGCACAATGATTTCAGCAGGCGATTTTCGCAATGGTGTAACTTTTGAGATGGATGGCGATGTCTATCAGGTTATTGAGTTTCAGCACGTCAAGCCTGGCAAAGGCGCTGCGTTTGTCCGTACCAAGTATCGCAACGTAAGGACTGGCGCCACGACTGAGCGCTCTTTCAACCCTAACGATAAGTACGAAGAAGCTCGCCTGGAACGCAGAGATATGTCCTATCTCTACAACGATGGCAACCTTTATTACTTCATGGATACGGAAACCTATGAGCAGTTGCCTTTTACGGAGGCCACGATTGGCGATAATCTCCGCTTCTTGAAAGAGAATATGGTCTGCAAAGTTGTCAGCTACAAGGGCACGGTTTTTAGTGTTGAGTTGCCTCTGTTTGTTGAGCTGCAGATCACCAACACCGAGCCTGGCGTTCGCGGCGACACCGCTCAAAACGCGACCAAGGCTGCTGTCCTCGAAACGGGCGCAACGATCAAAGTTCCGCTTTTTGTGAATGAGGGCGAAGTGGTTCGTATCGACACGCGTACAGGGGAGTACATGGAACGCGTCTAATCATTGGCATATGGAACTAGACGGGCGACTTGAGCTCTTGGGCCCAGGTCGCTTGTTGTATATTTAGAGGTGCATATGGCAGAACACGCACAAGGATCTTTGCGCGGTCGACGCACGATGTCACAAGCCTTTATTGCCCAATATGCCGCCGAGGCAGCCATGCAAACAGCAGGTGTCGCCAGACTTGAGGCAGGAGGCGCCGCTATCATCAAGGCAGCCTTTGGCTACGAGCACGAAGGTTCGGGCGTGCAGGTTATTTTCCGCGAAGGCAGTGAAGATATGGTTCACATCACGGTCTATCCAGTTGTTTATTTTGGGGAAGTTCTGCCAGAAGTTGCTTGGATGATCCAAGAGCATGTGAAGGCTGATGTCGAAACCTACACCGGTTTGACAGTTGAATCCGTCGATGTCCACGTCAGAGATGTGATTACGCGTGACCAGCATAAAAAAGCCTTTGAAGCGCAACAGGAAGATGCTCAAGCATTGATCGTGGAGCAAAGGTAAGGGGAGATTGCTATGCGAAAACTAGCTCAAGCCGGCTTGATTTTATCAACCGCTATCTTTGCGGCTTTAATGTGTTTCTTAGCGGTCGATCTCTTGTTTCCTGGCCATGCGTGGTGGCTTCCTCAAATTTATACTTTTTTGGCTAGCCATCTAGGGGGGCGTGTGCTGCTTTTTGTCCTTATAGCTTGGGGACTGAGCATGGCAATTATGGTGTTCTTCTACGCCTTGCTTAGCAGCCATTTTCGACAGCTACAAGTTAAGCGCAATGATCTAGGGCAAATTCGAATTGCCTCGGAGGCCTTGGAGAATATCGCGCTCAATGCTGCGCGAGCAGCTCAAGCTGGAGTCAAACATGCGAAGGCCAGGGTGCAAGAAACGCGCTCGGGAGCGCTGGATGTTAAGTTGTTGGCTGTCTTGTTTTTGGATGTCGAGATTCCTTCACAAATGGCTCGCATTCAAGATCGGATTAAAAAAGATCTGGAGCGCTATACAGGTCTATCTGTGGCAAGTGTCGAGGTGAGGGTGAGCAGTGTGGAGCGACTGAGCTCCAATGTCGAAAGTGGACTAGGTCGCTAAGGTTTGTATGAAGCAGTTTTTAGAACCGATTATCCATTTTTTGCGAGGTCGCAATGCGGGCGTCGTGGGTCTGCTGTCGGGGCTCAGCTTGGGTCTCTCCTTGGTTATTTTTGGTCTTGGCCGAACGATCTTCATCCTTTTGCTGGGGCTTGTGGGCTATGCAATAGGAACACGCTTTTTTGCTGATGCCGAAACTTTTCGCCATATCCTGGACCGCCTCTTTCCACCTGGAAGATTTCGCTAAGGAGTTAAAGTTATATGAGTCGTCGACGAGCTAGAGAGAGAGCTTTGCAATTGCTTTTTCAGTTGGATAGTCGGCCAGCTGAGATTGACTGGCAGATCGAGGATTTTTGCCAGGCTGAACAGGCGGGCATGCACGTGAGTGAGAGCTTGCCAGAAGTCCAGGAAGCAGACGCCAAGGTGGGAGACATTTTGACGGCTGAAGACATGCAATGGCTGGAGGCTGTGGTTCGATATACCTGGGCAGAACGGCTGAACTTGGATCAGCTCATTCAAGCCCGTCTGCACGGTTGGCGTCTCGAACGGCTACCTCGTGTCGAGCGAGCCATTTTGCGTCTTTCTTTGGCGGAACTCCATATGCGTGAAAGTCCTGACAATACGATTGTTATGGAGGCTGTTTTGTTGGCTAGACGTTATGCCAGCGAGGAAGCGAGACGATATATCAATGCCGTTTTGGGCACCTACTTGCGAAGTGTAGGTCGAGGAACGAAAGAGGCGCCGCAAACGGAAGTTCCACAACAGGGCGAAACATCTGCGGACTTGCCTTCTGATACCGCTGCAGATATGAAGGAAGATGAATCTTCTAGCGATTCGGATTCCCCAATAGGCTTATCGAGTCAACAGGGCTTGTCCTAATGGCTGAACGGATTACGGTCTCTCGGCTGAATGACTATATGCGGCGTGTCATTCAGCAACTGCCTTCGCTTAGAGAGCTTGAAATCGTCGGTGAACTTAGTGGTGTCCGTTTATATGGTGGAACCTACTATTTCACCTTGAAGGATAGTAAGGCCATGGTTCGCTGTGTTATGTATGCAGACCAGGCCAGACGATTGAATTTTGAGCCTAAAGACGGTCAGAGTGTGATCGTGCAGGCTTATGGAAGTTTCTATCCTCAGCGTGGTGACTTTCAACTGCAAGTCAGGAGCTTAGCTTTAGAGGGCTTAGGGGCTCTTTATCAGGCTTATCTTGATCTCAAGGATAAACTCGAAAAAGAAGGTCTTTTTGCTCCCGAAAGAAAAAAGGAACTGCCTGTCTTGCCCAAGCGCATCGGGGTGGTAACCAGCGCAGAAGGTGCTGTGATACGGGATATCATTCATGTTTTGCGCCGGCGCAATCCACACTTTGAACTCGTTTTGGCACCCGCTCGGGTCCAGGGTGAGAAGGCAGCTGTTTCGCTCATCCGCAGCCTGCGTTTGCTTGACCAAGAGGCTGCTTGCGACGTCATCATCATAGGGCGTGGTGGTGGTTCTTTGGAAGACCTTTGGCCGTTCAATGATGAGGCCTTGGCGAGGGAGATAGCTGCGTGCCAAACGCCCGTTGTGTCTGCTGTTGGACACGAAACGGACTTCAGTATCTGTGACTGGGTGGCTGACAGACGAGCACCTACACCTTCGGCTGCAGCAGAAATTGTGATGCCAGTTTATGCAGAGCTCGTAGAAAGGCTCGACCAACAAGTCAGCATTTTGAAGCATGCGCTTGCAAGGCAGCTTGAACACCAAAAGCGCTACCTCAAACAACTCGTAGAGAGGCCAGCACTCCGAGATCCTTTGGGTTGGGTTAAGATACAGCAAGAGCGCTTGGAGCAGCTGCTAAAATACAGCGTCCTACGAGAACCTGAGCGCATTTATGGTCCAGTCCAACAGCGTCTAGATATGGCTCAGCAGGCCTTGTTTCAACCCGTGCAACAGCGCTTTCAGCGAGATACGCGTGTATTAGAGCGTTTGGCAGCGCAGCTAGACGCCCTGAGCCCTTTGCGCGTTTTGGGACGAGGTTATCAAATGAGCTACGCTCAGGATGGGCATGTCATATCCTCTGTTCAACAGTTAGAGACAGGGCAGCAAATAAGGTTACATTTTGTCGATGGCACGGCAGAGGTTGAAGTTCTTGAGACAACAGCCTCTATCCAAGAGGAGAAAAAATAAGATGGATCAGCAGACGAGACTTACATCAGAATCTAGCTTCGCAGATGAGCCTGTTGCTAAGGCAGAACAGTCTATGCCTTACGAAGAAGCTATTCAAGAGCTCGAAAAAATCGTTCGGCAGCTCGAAAGTGGGCAGTTGACACTGGATCAATCCCTGAAGGCTTTCCAGCGAGGCACGGAACTGGCTAGCCTATGCAAAGCACGCCTGTCTGAAGTTGAGCAAAGCATCCAAAAGGTGGTCAGCCAACTCGGCGAAGACCTAAAGACAGAGGCCTTGGGCGAAATGCCTGAAGCTTAAACGAGGTGCCCGACATGGCAAGCGAAGCAAGAAGCTGGATTTCTCAGCTTGATATTTCTGAGACCCAAAAGCTCACCTTGGAAAGACATCTCCAAGACATAGATAGAGCCTTGGTAGACAGCCTTGGATCGGCCGAAACTTATCCAGCCCTATGGATGCGTGAAGAGATGGCTTATGCTCTCGAAGGAGCTGGCAAACGCGTCAGACCTCTTTTGCTTTTATCTGTAGCTGACATGCTGGGGGCAAAACGAGATGAGCCTATTTTGCTAGACTTTGCCCTGGCACTGGAATACATACATAACTACTCCCTTGTTCATGACGATTTACCTGCCATGGATAATGATGAGTGGCGTCGAGGAAGACTGACACTGCACCGAGCTTATGGTGAGGCAGACGCGATTTTGACAGGAGATGCCTTGCTCAACGAAGCTGTTTTACTAACTCTAAGACATATCGACCAAGTACCTGAGCAACAACACCTGTCTTGGGCTAAAGCCTGCAAGACCCTGTTTGAGGCGAGTGGTGCCAGAGGCATGATAGCTGGACAGTGCCTAGATCTAAGAGCAGCCGAAAGCAAAGCAGGCCAGCAGCAACTCGAGACAATTGAGCGCCTCAAAACAGCTTGTCTGATGGAAGCGGCCTGTCTCATACCCGCCCATTATCTTGGGCAATCAGATTTGTGCTGCCGAGCTTTGCAGAACTTTGCTCGAAGCTTAGGCCTCGCTTTTCAAATTCAAGACGATATCTTAGATGCAGAGGCTGGCGAAAAAGAGGAAGGCCGCAATTTCGTGACGCTCTTAGGCCTCGCTGGTGCCAAAAAACGTTTTCAGGACGAAGCTGACAAGATACAGCAGTCCCTGCAGCAACTACAGGATATGGGTTTTGATACGGCTGTATTATTGGCCTTGTGGCGAGCGCTAGCTCAGCGAGCCTACTGAAGATGGTGTAGAGTATCTACGCAAAAGATGATCTTGCGAGAAGGGGGAGGGCTGATGCCTATCCAACATCAATCAGCATCTGAGCATCCCCAAACGGGAACGAGAACATGTCAGACTTTAGCAGGTAATAGCCTGCTTGACCAAATCCGTGAGCCTGCTGATTTACGAAAACTCAATGGGCATGAACTTGAACAAGTCGCTGCTGAATTGCGCAGCTACATTATCCAAGTTGTCAGTGAGCGGGGAGGGCATATTGCCTCCAATTTGGGCACGATCGAGTTGACTTTGGCACTCCTGCGTCAATTTGATGTGGGGTCAGACCGCATTGTCTGGGATGTAGGACACCAGTCTTATGCCTACAAAATCCTAACTGGGCGAAAAGAAGCCTTCAAAACGTTGCGACAGGCGGATGGGCTTTCAGGCTTTCCCAAACGAGAAGAGAGCCCTTGTGATGCCTTTAACACTGGCCACAGCTCAACCTCCATTTCAGCAGCACTCGGTTTGCTTAGAGCCTCTCAAAGACTGCAGAAAGGTACGGGGAAAGACCCAAAAGCCTGTGTCGCCGTTATAGGGGATGGCGCCTTGACAGGTGGTATGGCTTACGAGGCCTTGGATGACATAAGGCCTGCTGAGCCCTTGATTGTGATCATCAATGACAATCAGATGAGTATAGACCCTAATGTTGGTGGCTTGCGCAGGCACTTAGATCAAGTTCGTACCAATAAGCACTATCTCAAATTCAAAGCCAAAATGGCTCAGATCTTAGAGCGAAGTTATTCAGGCCGTTTTTTTATGCGCATTTTGGAAAGTGGTAAGCGCTTGGCTAGGCGCTTGTTGCGACTCAATAGCTCATGGTTCGAGTGTTTGGGACTGCGATACTATGGCCCTATAGACGGCCATAACCTAGAGGACTTGGAGCGCTATATGAGGGCGGCTAAATCGATGAAGCGTCCTGTCGTTCTCCACGTTATCACGCAAAAAGGGCGCGGTTATGCACCGGCGGAAGCTGAACCAGCTCTATACCATGGTGTGGCGCCCCTAAAAGTTAAGCCAGAATTGGCGCAACAATATCAGACAAAAAAGCCAAACTTGGCCGAGATGCAACGCGTCGACCTGCCTGACCTGGCCACATGCCGTTCTTTTTCAGAAGCTTTTGGCGTGTTATTGACACAGCGCGCGAAGCAGAATGAGCGGATTGTAGCCGTGACAGCAGCGATGGCTCAGGGGACAGGACTCAGCACTTTTCAGAAGTATTTTCCAGATCGTTGTTTTGATGTGGGGATTGCAGAGGCACACGCTGTGACGATGGCGGCAGGTATGGCTGCTGGAGGTTTGCAGCCTGTGGTGGCGATCTATTCAACCTTCCTCCAGCGGGCTCTCGATCAACTGTTGCACGATTGCGTGCTTCAGAACCTGCCTGTCGTTTTTGCCATAGATCGAGCTGGTATTGTAGGTGATGATGGCGAAACCCATCAGGGCTTGTACGATACGAGCTTTTTAACAAGCTTACCGGGCATGACGGTGCTTTGTCCTAGAGACTATAGCCAGTTAGCAAGCGCCCTTGACTATGCTCTAGCGCTCAAAAAACCTGTCGCTATTCGCTACCCCAAGGATGATGAGAAAGCTGTTCGTGAGTCTATGAGCAGACTTGCTTATCCAGTTGTTAGTTCACCAGCTTGGCCAGCAGCTGAACAACTTAGGCAGGGAAAGGATCTCGCTTTTATTTCTTGGGGTGGTCTTTTGCCAGTCTGCCTTCAAGCTGCTGAAAGGCTTCAGGCTGAAGGCTATCAAATTGCTGTTTTAGATGCCAGGAGCCTCAAGCCACTGCCCTGGGAGGATATAGACCGCCTGGGTGCTGAATGCCCTCGTCTACTGTGCGTAGAAGAAGTGGCAGCTGGCGGTAGTTTGGCACAAGCCTTGGCACTACGACAAGCCCAAGAGGCTGCGACTTTTGGGATGAAAGCTCAAGCAAAGTCCACAGCTCAAGCAAGCGCATGGAAGTTGCGAGCCATCCATATAAAAGATGAACCCGTCAACCAAGCTAGCGTGGCAGAAGCTAGAAGAAGACAGGGTTTGGACGCGGATAGCATTGTAGCTTTTGCTAGACGCTGGTTGCAGGAGACGAACGAATGAGAACAGAAGCGTTTAAGCGCGTTTGTTTATTGCAGGATCGATACAAAGACCCAGAACGCCAAGTCACCCAGTCATTGGCGAGTATGATGCGACAGGCCTCTTATGAAGTCTCTATCCATACATTCAGCACTGAGGAACTAGCAGACTTTGTTTGGCCGGACGAGAAGATTGACCTGGCGATTGTATTGGGCGGCGACGGTAGCTTTTTAAATGCAGCACGGCTGCTTTGGGAGCGCAATATTCCACTGATGGGGATCAACCTAGGCACCGTTGGTTTTTTAACGGAGTGGCGTGCACATGAATTGCCCAAAATGCTGGCGTGTTTGCAGGCGGGCGATTATCGGGTGGAGGATCGTTTTTTGTTGCAGGCCAGCTTGTATCAGGCTAATGGTGACTGCCTACTGCAGACGGATGCCCTTAATGAAGTTCTGATCACGCGGGCGGGAGACCCCCATATCATCTCTATAGCCTGGGGCGTGAATGGGCAGCAGGTAGAGACGGTGGCAGCAGATGGTTTGTTGGTTTCAACACCAACGGGATCGACGGGCTATGCCTTGGCAGCTGGTGGCGCAATTGCCTCGCCAGAACTAGCTTTGATGCAAGTTGTACCCATATGTCCGCATGCTTTACACCACCGAAGCTATCTTCTCAGTCCTGACGATCGTCTAGAACTGACCTTAGCCCAAACGGGCAAAAAGGCCTGCCTCGCCATCGATGGTCGGGTGCATCATGAAATGCATTCTGACATGCGGGTAAAAGTTCAAAAAAGCCCACACACCTTGCAGGTGCTACGCTTTGCCAAAGGGAGCTATTTTGAACCTTTAGCCAAGAAATTAGCCAATCGATAGGATTCGTAGCTAGAGACAAATCGATACAATGAAGGCTGTTACCTGAGCAATGCTTCAAGGTATGAGCTGCTTTGCAT
>JAEZYR010000152.1 GCA_023442635.1 Bacillota bacterium
AGCCATTAGGGCCCATGATGGCATGTATTTCACCGCCCCGAATTTGCAGGTCGAGGCCTTTGAGGATAACTTTTTCGTCGATACGGCTGGATAGTTGTCTGATATCTAGACAGGGTCTCATCGCTGGACTTCCTTTCACATGTTGCGTGCATTATAGGCATCTATATTTTGCTTGCACTTGTGCATACGTTACGCTGAATCGTTCTTTGGCGAACAATTTGAGCCACACAGCAGAATCCTGCCTTCAATCTGTCGAAAACGCTAATAGAACACGCAAAACAAAGCGCGATGTTTTGCGTTGCAAAATAAGGTGGGATGTTTTGCGTTGCAAAACAAGGCGGGATGTTTTGCGTTGCAAGCCTAGAGCGGGGTTGCTTGCGTTGCAAGCCTAAAGCTGGGTCGCTTGCGTTGCAAAACAAAAGCGAGTCTGGCATCAAGCCATACTCGCTTTATCTATCCACCAAGGCTGAACACTTCAGCCTGGCGGCTCAGCGTCAAGCCACTCGTTCAAGCCGCGCTGTCCCGATCAGAAATCGGTGGCGTCTGGATCATGGGCATAGCCCGCGATACCCTCAAGCGCGTCAATCTGGGCCATCTCTTCAGGACTTAAATCAAAGGACCAAATGTCAAGATTTTCACGAATGCGATCCCCTGTTTTGGATTTAGGCAGGGGCAGCCAAGCGTGTTGCAGCTGCCAACGCAAGCAAATCTGGGCGACGGACTGCCCCTTTTTGACGGCGATCTCTACCAGCGTCTCATGGTCGAGAAGCTCACCGCGCCCAAGTGGGCTATAGCCTTCTAAAAGGATGCCCTCAGCCTCACAAAAGGCAATCGTTTCACGGGGGACATCGCCAGGGCAAATGCGCACCTGGTTAACCGCTGGTCTAACATTGACCTCTGGCAAAAGAGCTTCTAAATGGTGAGGGCGGAAATTAGAGACGCCGATGCTGCGCAGTTTGCCAGCTGCCACGGCATCTTCCATAGCTCGCCAAGAAGCCAAGTTCTGGCTTGCCCAGCTGTCGCGAAAGGCTTTGGGATTCGGCCAGTGGATCAAATAGAGGTCAATGTAATCCACATCAAGGGCCTTGAGGGACGCGTCGATAGCTGCTCGGGTCTCGTCATAACCGCGCACATCATTCCAGAGCTTCGTCGTCAGCCAGATCTCCTCACGGGAAACTGAGCTAGCATGTAGGGCTCTGCCAACTTCTACCTCGTTGCCATAGATCTTGGCCGTATCAATATGGCGGTAACCAGCCTCGATAGCCGTCTGCACAGAGCGCACACAATCTTCGCCCTCGTTCTGCCAGGTGCCGAAGCCTAAGACTGGTATTTCTCGTCCATCATTCAACAAAAAGCAGGTCTCAGGACTCTCAAGTGCCTGAGCCGCCCGTTCTTGATTTTGCAAAGTTAACTGTTTCATGGGGTTCTCCATGTAGGGCACCTCCGTCGTGGATCACATCTGTAATAAGTCAAAACTCGTTGTTTGCACTCCATTTTAGCGAAAAAGTCCCAAAGTGGCCGTACTTCGGGCTTGCACTAAGGTCTAGGCCTCAAGTGACCAGAGTCGCTCAGCTCGGTTTGCCTTGCGCCTTAGGAGCTAATCCCGACGATCAGACAGTTCACGCTAGCGCAGCAGGAGACGCCAAAAGAGGCACTGGGGCATAGCCTGGCCACTTGCTATAACTGACCAACTCCAAACACAAGCCTTCAGCCGGAGCCAGCGGCAGGCCGCGGTGAACCTTATGCTCAGAGCTCGGCCATGACGTCAACAAGGAAGCTCGCTCTTGTTGCAAGCTTTCCCAAGGCAAATCAAGGGGTGGCAAGAGCAGGCGGCGGAGCTCATCCAGGCTTACTTCGTGCCGTCCCACTTGGATGAGAACACCTGCCATATACCTCACCATATGGTGCAAAAAGCCCTCGGCCTCGACGACAATAGAGAGGCGCTGCCCCCTTTGTTCGGCATCTAGATAGGAGCAAAAAGCCCTTGTTTCAGGCTTTGTCAGACCTTCAGCTGTCGCTCTTTCTTCGATGACCTCACAGCGATAGACCGAGCGCACAAAAGACTTGCGTTTTTGCTTGGCGCGAGAAAGAAGGTAAGCATTGTAGCGGCCAACAAGTAAGTCGGCCGCCCTTTGCATGGCTTGTAGATCCAGACTTTCTTTTTCCCTCGCGTAAAAGCGGCGGCTAAGGGGATCAACAGCGCCTGGCCCTGCAAAAATTCGATAGACATAGCGCTTCCAGCAAGCGCGGTGTCGCACGTGATAATCCTTGGGCAAAAGCCCCATCCAATGCACACTGAGGTCGAGGGGCAAGCTTTGGATCAGCTCCTGCCCCAAAGCCAAAGCAAGCCATTCCGTCTCGGGCAGATGCTGAGGCGCTGTGCGTTTGGATGCCCCATGCCTTTGGGCTACTTCTGCCTGAGCATCGCTGAAATTGGTTATACCTTCGCTGGCTTCAGCTAGCACCAGCTGGGCTAAGCGCTTTTTTGGCGCGCTAGCCTGCTGCCACCAGGTCCAGAGTTTTCCGACTCGAAGATCCAGCTGGCAGACTTGGTCCCGAGCGTGCACCCCAGCATCCGTTCGCCCTGCTGCTTGCATATCAAGCAAGATCCCTGCCTGCTGAGCTTCCAGATGCTCTTGTAACACCGCGGCCAAAGTGCGCCCTGTGTTTTGTTGCTGCTGCCAACCTCGATAGCGACTGCCCTCATAAGCCAGGCCTAAGGCAAGGCGGCAATAGGGCTCTTTCGTCGGTTTCATTTCCACCTCATTGAACAAAATGAGGTGCGAGTTAGTCCTACTCTGCACCTCTTCTTTGTGATCGGCCTATCAACACCTGCCGCTATGCTTACAGAAGCAGGCGCCAATGCGGCTTAATCAAGTTCGATTTGACCTGTGCTCAAACGGTAGTAACGACCTTTGAGATCCATCAAGGCTTCGTGGTCGCCACGCTCAATGATGCGCCCCCCTTCGAGCACCATGATCGCGTTAGAGTGTCGCACGGTCGAAAGGCGATGGGCGATGGCAAAAACGGTTCGCCCCTCCATCAACTTGTCCATACCCTGCTCAATCAGGCGCTCTGTACGCGTATCAATCGAACTGGTCGCCTCGTCCAGAACAAGAATTAACGGGTCTGCGATGGCCGCTCTCGCAATAGATAGGAGCTGACGCTGTCCCTGCGAGAGGTTAGCGCCGTCTGGCTCAAGTTGCGTCTGATAACCCTCGGGCAGTTGACGAATAAAATGATCGGCATTGGCCAGACGAGCGGCTTCTTCGACGGCCTCGTCATCCGCATCTAGGCGGCCGTAGCGAATATTGTCCGCTATTGTTCCCTGGAACAAGTGCACATCTTGGAGCACCATGCTCATCATGCCGCGCAGAGCGCCTTTAGCAATGGAATGGATGTCCAGGCCGTCAATCAAAATGCGTCCCTCTTGGATGTCGTAAAAACGGTTGATCAAATTGGTGATCGTTGTTTTGCCTGCGCCAGTCGAACCCACAAAAGCGATCTTTTGGCCTGGCTTAGCATATAGCGATATGTCGTGCAAAACCGTTTTTTCGGGCACATAGCCAAAGTCGACATGCTCCAAACGAATATCGCCATAGGCACGAACGAGGGTGCGCCCGTCTGGGAGACGATGGGTATCTTCTGCCTTCACTTCGGCTGGCAAGGGCATCTCTGCTGGCAAGACCCAGCAGAGGGCTCTCTTGTCGTGATCGGCGGTTTCCCAGCCAAAGTCAGAGGCGTGCGCCATCGTGACCTGGCCGCCATCTTCTTCTGGCTTCATGTCTAGCAAGCGGAAAACGCGCTCGGCACCGGCCAACGCTGCAATCAGCATGTTGAGTTGGTTGGAAATCTGGGTGACAGGCTGCGAAAATTGGCGCGTGTACTGCAAGAAAGCAGCTAGGCCACCAATGGTAAAGGCGCTCGCCAACGTCATAAAGCCACCAATAATCGCGACTATCGCGTATTGGATATAGGACAAGCTCCCCACCAACGGAAAAAGCAGGACGGCAAAAGATTGCGCGAACGTCGAGTGCTGTCTCAAGGTTTCGTTGTGGGTGTCAAAGTCATGAATGGCCTCTGTTTCATGATTGAAGACTTTGACGACTTTTTGGCCCTCCATGTATTCCTCAATAAAACCATTGAGGCCCGCCAAAGAGGCTTGCTGGGCGCGGAAATGGGCTGCGCTGTGTTTGGTGATCTCCTTAACAAGGAGCAGGATGAGCAGCATCATGAAGAGGACAAGCAACGTGAGCTTCCAATTCAAGATCAGCATCAAAACGAGGACGGCCACAAAGGTAACGATACTGGTTAGGACTTGCACCAAACTCTGATCAAGAGCCTGGTTGATGTTGTCAATATCATTTGTGAATGAGCTCATCAACTCGCCATGGCTGTGCTGGTCATAAAAGGCCACCGGCATGCTTTGCATATGGTGGAAGAGGTCGCGGCGCAAGCGATGTGTCGTATTCTGCGAGATCATGATCATAAGGCGACCACTGACATACTGAAAGACGACGGCCACCACGAAAACAATGGCCAATTGCGCAATGAGGCCCAAAGCGCGTCCATAGGCCTTGTCATAGACAAAGCTATCAATGATGGGTGCCATAAACGAAACACCCCAGGTATTGGCAAAGGCCGCAATGCCAGCAAAGAGCAAGCCGCCCAGAAGAATCAGCTCTTGGCCGCGCACATAGCGCAGCAAGCGAAAGAGCGTTTTGGCTGCATTGTCTGGTTTTTGGAAGCGCGGGCGCTCACCTGGCGTTGGCT
>JAEZYR010000153.1 GCA_023442635.1 Bacillota bacterium
GCCGAGACCTGCCAAGGAGCCTAGCTCCCAGGAAGAGGCCTTGCAAAGCACCGATCGCATCATCCTCTATGATGAATGGGGAAAGAACAAAAGAGAGCAGAAGCTGAAGAAGCCAGTTTATGCCTACGCACTAACTTATGCCTACGGTGATTGTTTTTGTCAAGACAATCTCATGTTGACTCGGGTTATACCAGGGCAGAAGCGAAAATTGCAGATTGCGACAATCTCAGGTGACTTTCTCGCGGAAGTAGAGGTGCCAGAGGCTTTTGGCTCAGGGCTCGTGTTAGGGATGACGGATGACAGCATCTTTTTGGAGGCTGCAGCACCTCCTGCCCCCGAAGGTGTTCATACGGTGATGTACCAAGAGATTTATCAATTGCGTTTTCGGGGAGAACGAGGGGGCGGCGCACCCGAGTGGAAGCCGCTGTTTAGGTATCAGGTGCCAAGCTTGCAGGGCTAAAGATCAGCGAAAAGGGGTGAGCAATCACCTCTTCTTGATTTCGCAAGGCTTTGTTTCGTTGCGAAATTTAAGTCTAGACTAAGGCCACACGATTTTCTTTTAAGAATGTATTAAGAAAATCAAAAACGAATAACAGGAATGAATATTTTATATATTGTACAAAAAATAAAATGGATTTTTGATACATTGCCACCTTGTTTGCCTTTGACAACTCATGTAAGTATAAACGAAAGATGACCTCTAGGTTTGAGGAAATCAAGTTTATATCGAAGGAGCACAATGATGAAAAAAAGCATAGCAAAAATTTTTTCGGTAGCCCTGCTTATGCTCATGTTGGGCGTAAGCACGCAAGTTATGGCGCTCTATATTGACTAACCCAACAAGACCGTTAGGTTGACAGCAGCTAGTCGTGGTGTGGAAACTGGAAAGGTTGTGGGTACCCACAAATTCTATTCAGCGAGAAGCGAAAGAAATTCAAATCAGACGATTCTTGCTTCGGCTTGGTACAGCGAAGGTGATGGCTGGCATATGCATAGAGAAACAAGAGAGCTGACGCCAGGAACTGAAGCATCAAAGGTTTTTGTCGGAACAACAAAGACGGAGGCATTTTGGGTTTTGCGCTTAGAAAATACTAATCTCCTACCACCCAGGAAGGGTGGACTAGGGCAAGGCTGGATCTGGTACGACATGAAATAAATCTTTCAAACCTAGAGGTGCATCATGTTTTCGTTAAGTCTAAAAGCCTTTTTGAGGAGACGATATATTCTTGTTCTGCTAGCGGCCATACTTCTTTTACCCATCGCTTTTTTGCTTTATAAATGCTTTACTGCGATAAACCCTGACTGGCTACGTTTGACGGGTGCCCTTATTCAGCTAGCGCCTTTGCAATTTTTGCTCCTTCTTTTCGCTTCGATGACCTATGCCCGAAGCTATACGCATCGCCTGAGTGAGATCCAAGCGCGCACGATGCTCAGTGGGAGCTGGAAGATCTATCTGTTTTCCTGGCTTATCCTGGAGTTGCTGGTGGCCTTGATATTCATCCTTTTCATGGCAGCTTCGCTGGCGATTCTCTTTTTCTATTACCGACCTTATGCTGCCCTCATGGCCTATTTGTGGCGGCTGGGTGTGCTCTACTTTTTCCTGATACCGCAGTTGGCCATCGTGCTAGGTTTTATCTTGAGCCGCTTCAAGCACCTTATTTATAGCTATGTGGTAGCACTCGTTATTTTCGTGGTGATGATGCCCATTTCAAAGGAATATGTGTATCGGATTTATGATCAAATTGGACGGGGGGAGAATCCGCTCTTTTATCAGGTTTTCGAATTAACACGCTTCTGGCCCATACTCACATTCTTCGAACATGCTTATGGCATACCAGCTGAGAGCTACCTGTTCTGGAATGCCCTGTTTAGCTTGCTTCTTTTGCTCGCTATTTATGGTTTGAAGCAAAGTCGAAAGCTTGGGTATCGCCGATGGCGCTTCGCTTCTGCTTTGTCGCTGCTGCTAGCCTTGCCTAGTCTCCTAGTCGCAGCCCAACCTGCTTCGAAATACCTTCTTGACTCTTATAGCTCCTATTTAGGTGGTGGTAATGATCAAAGGTACTACTATGCCCATGAACAAGTAGAAGAACAAGCTACGCATCAGGGTAAGCTAAGGCTCGAAAAGGTCGACCTTGATCTAGACATCAAGCGCCAACTCAAGGCCAAAGCCACGATTGCCTATAGCTCTGAAGAAGAAATCTTACCGCAAGCAGGCTTTACGCTTTACCACGGCTATCGTGTCCGCTCTGTTCGGGACCAAGAAGGACGTAACATAGCATTTCACCAAATTTCAGATGCCATTTATCTAGATGAAGCTATCTCTGGTAAGGGCGCCCTCACTTTTGAATATGAGGGTCACGGTTATCGCTATTACAGCAACGACCAGGGCATCTTTTTGCCAGCAACTTTTTGCTACTACCCGATCCCAGGGCTACAGCGTCTATGGGATGTTGATGATGCAACCATGCTGCCTGTTGTAGGAGCGGAGGAAATAGCTTATAGCTTGCGCATTTCTTATGCGGGTAAGGTCTATTGTAATTTGCCTCAGACTCAGCAACAGTTTTGGGAAGGGAAGGCTCGAGGCCTCACGATTTTATCAGGCTTATACAGAGAGAAGCAGATAGATGATAAGACCTATATCCTAGCCTACGACAACTATGATTTCGAAAAAGTTCGACAGCTGATCGCCTCAGAGGTACAGGATCAAAAGGAACCCTGGCAGCAAAAAGCAAGTCAGGCCAAGTGGATAGCGCAGCTGCCAAAAATGAATTTAGTCGGTAATTATGAGAGAAACTACTTTGATTCTGAACAAGCCCTCTTTGCCTATGTCCAAGCATGGTCACATACCGCCCATGTGTATGACAGTTCGCCAAGGAAACGCCATATTAATGAACTGCTGAGGGATTTTAAGGCTGAAGATCCCTACTTGTTTGAAAAACTAGCATCCATCCAGTACGAAATGGGAGCATCATACAGAGAATCAGGCGAGAAAGACCCCAATTATCCCAAACGCATTTACTTGCGCACGCAAAAAATAAGGGAATATCTAGATGACCAAACAATCAAGGATTACTTGCAAAAGTATCTGGATGATCCTAACGATAACCGCGGAGGGGTAGAGGTGATTGATGATCTCGAAAAGCTAGTCCAGCAACAAGAAAGGAAGTCCTCATGATTCGCATACAGCATCTATCCAAAAAATTTAAGCGCTTTAAGGCCTTAGATGATCTCAGCCTCGAACTCAAGCCAGCACGCTATGCCCTCCTAGGTCCCAATGGCGCTGGTAAAACCACCTTGCTCCGCTGCTTGACCGGCTATTACAAGCAGTACGAAGGCAAGATCGAGCTGCTTTCAGATACAACAGGAGCAGCTGCCTCTGTCGGCTATATGCCACAGGCGCTAGACTTTGTTGACCGTTTGACTTGCTACGAAAATCTCAAGCTCATTGCCTATATGAAGGGCATGCCTGAAGAAAAACACGATGCGTGCATCAGAGAACGCCTCCAACAGGTTCATTTGATTGACAAAGGAGAAGCGCGCTATGCCAGCCTATCGGGTGGCATGAAACGGCGCCTAGGTATTGCAGCGGCTTACTTGGGTGGGTCCAAGATCCTTCTGCTCGATGAGCCAACGGCTGGCCTAGACCCCGAAGAGCGCATGCGCTTCTCATCTTATTTGGCACAAGACACGCAAGGCAAGCTCTTGCTTATTTCGACGCACATCGTCAGTGATGTGGAGAGCACCTGTGACCATCTCATCATTATGGATAAGGGCAAGGTTCTTTACGCTGGCGCCATACAGACCCTGATACAGCAATATGAAGGCCTGATTTATCAAGTGCCCCAAAAGTTGTGGGAAGAGGCAAAGGAGCCATTGGGATCTCTGATCCGACAAGACATTTTAGAGTCAGGCCCATATGTGCGCTTCTTTTCAACTCAAGCGCAAGCTGCTTGCGAACGGGTTCGCCCTAGACTAGAAGATGTTTATTTTTGTACGCTACACGGAAGGACGCGTTATGAAGCCTCGTGAGCTTAAGTTATGGCTCAAAAGTCAGGGTGCCTTGCCAATCCTGATTTGGCTTTACCAAGGCCTTCTCTTGCCGCTGCTGCTCATTTCGATGAAGAAAAGTCTCGAGGCTGATCAATTTCTGGGCTGGTCGATTGCTATTTTGCAAGGCACTTTACCCCTAACGATTACCCTTCCGCTTCTTAGCTTATTAAGGCCGCTGACGGATGCGAGCTCACTCGAAATGCTAAGGGCCTTCTTGCCCCGAAACTACCGCCAGGGGCTTATGCGCTGGGGTTGCTTGTTTTTTGGGCTCTTGCCAAGTTTAGGCTTGATCTTCTTCGGCCTTGGACTGAATTTACCGCCTAGCTTGATCATTCATGTTTTTCTTTCCTGTATCTGGATTGCCTGGCTGAGTTACCTGGCGAGTAGCTGGCTTCAGAAGTCAGAGTTGGGTGTCTTTGGCGCCATTTTCTACGTGCTTCTTAATGTCTTTATGGGGAGTCATTTTCCCATCTTTCCGACGTTTTACGTGGACGATGTGCCTAGCTGGGGAGCTTTGCTTTTAGGCCATAGCCTCTTTACACTGCTATGTATAGGACTAGGACTCAAGACAAAGAAGCGAGCTATATGACAGGGTATTCTTGGAGCTGTAACAGAACAGGCGCATAGATGCCTCCTTTTTGGCTATGCTAGCCAGGCAAAAGGAGAAAAATATGATTGAAGCGATGCAGAAGCGCCGAAGTATCTATGGGCTGGGCAAGTTAGAAGCTAGTCAAATCGAGCAAGTCGAGACGCTGCTTGGGCAGGCGCTGAGCCTGACGCCCGATGCTTTTAATATGAAAAGCGCCAGAGCCGTTCTTTTGCTGGGCGAGCAACATGAGTTGTTGTGGGAAAAGACCCACGAGCTTTTTGAGGGCAAACTAGCTCGCGAAAAAGCCGACAGCTTCAAGTCGGCAGCAGGCACGATCCTCTACTTTACGGATCAGAAGGTCGTCCAAAGTTTAGCTGAGCAGTATGCGCTTTATGCGGCTCGCTTCCCAGAGTGGGCCAAGCAAGCGGTTGGCATGCTGGAATACAATGTCTGGACCCTCTTAGCCGAGCAGGGTATTGGGGCTAATTTGCAACACTACAACCCAGTTATCGATGAGATGGTCAAGCAAAGCTGGAATCTGCCAGCGCATTGGCACTTGGATGCCCAAATGCCTTTTGGTCAGATTCTGAGTGAGGCAGCCCCCAAAGAGACAGAAACTGTTCAGGAGAGGCTGCTTGTTCTAAGATAAGGTCTAGCTTGAAGGCGTGACTTTGCAGAACTAGGATACGTCCGCCATGGAATGAGGCTTGTATGCTTTTGTTGGTTTCTGAATCTTCTATGCAAGAGGCCTGGGAGGCAAGGCGAGGTGAGTTGGAGGCGAAGTTAGGGTCTTTGGACGTAGACCCCATTGCGGGAGCCTTGATGTTCGATCGTGACCAGGGCATCCGCAAGACCGTCCACCTGCTCGTTTTAGCAGAGGGCTTGGGCATGCTTTTTCAGCCTATTTGGCAAAAAAAGGGAAGCAATGGCATGTTGCTGCTGCCATGGTCAGACTTAGGCCAATATAGCTTTCATCTGGGGCTGCTAGACTTGCATTTGCAGCTGAAACTTAAAGATGGCAGGCTCTATCGTCTCAAGTTGCCTAGGCGCAATTCGAAACGCATTCCGGCACAGGCGAGAAGGGTTCAGATGCTGTTGGCTAGTTTGGAGAAGCGGCTAGGCTCAGCAAAGTAGCTGTCCTTTGGTATCAGCAGTGCAATAGAAAGATCAAGAAAGCCCCCACCTTGCGGTGAGGGCTTTCTTTTGGCGGAGAAGGAGGGATTCGAACCCTCGCACGCTTGCACGTCTAACGATTTAGCAAACCGTCCCCTTCAGCCTCTTGGGTACTTCTCCATGTACAAACAAAGCGGCTGTCGGCCATTATAGCGGACGATGCGGAATTTGCGCAAGGCCTTTGAGGCTATTTTGCAAATTAAAGAAGGAGAAGCGCTGAACATGGGCGCTCCTCCCTCAGGTTGTTGCTCAAATAGACGAGATCGTCTAGGCACTCTATATGACGAGCGGCTTTGCGGGCTGCTCAGCGCTGCTGCTCCGTATACTTGATGTGGAGCTTGTCGAGTTCGCTCTTGAGCGTCTCGTAGCTGGCTTTGACGGCCTTGTCGTCAATGAGCTGGACGGTGCTACCAGGTTGGAGAGCGGCCAAACGTTGGCTCAGCTCTTCCAGCGAGAGGGTGTTGCCGTCGACCAGATAGCCTTGCTCTTTCACGACAATTTCAAGGCTAGTTGGTGCCGTGTCACTGGGCTTGGAACTTGGGCTGCTAGCTAGGCCAGGTGTCGCATCGCCCTGCTTCGGGTCGGCCGAAGCGCTTGTCTGGGGCTGGGTGCGCAACCAGTTGGGCGCCCAGGAAGTGCCATTAAACAAGCCAATGCCCCGGAAGAGGAGCAACAAAACTAAGATGAGAATGAGGATCAAGAGCGTCAGCACAAGAGGGCGACGCTTTTTCTTTTTTTCAGCCATGGGGCTTCTCCTTTGACTTTGACAAAATCTTTTCCTCATTATAGAGCAAGCGCTGCTGGCTTTCGGCTCGTAATTTGAGGATTTGCTGTTGAATGGCCTGATAGTCACGCCAATAGATTTGCTCATTATCGTAGTGCAGGGTCAGCATAATAAAGGGGGTCTTTGTTTTTTGAATTGCTGCAGACAAGGCTTGCTGCCAGTCCTCTGCTGCTAAAACGAGGGGGGCTTTGCCTTCTTCTTGGAGCTTAAAGATGAGCGGAGAGAAGAAGGTATGGGTTTTATTTGTACTGGCTGAGCTAGACTCTGTACCCTGCTCAGGCATTTCAATATAAAGGTCAAAGACGCTTGTGTTTTGGCGCCACAAAGCATAGCGCTGACTGTCTTCCTTGGAGAGCTTACTCAGCTTTTGCAATTGCTCGTTGCTTTCACGCAGGGCAGCATTTTGGCGCTCGCTTTCTTGCCAGCGCTGCTCGAGTTTTTCTATTTTGCTCGCTTGCTTGGCCTGCTCTTTGGCCTGTTTGTTTTTGGCTGCATCTAGAGCCTTGCCATGATGCATGAGAACCAGGAAAAGCAGGATCAGGATGACATCGAGCAAGGAGGTTAGGTCGATGGCGAGGTTGCGGCGATGGCGCCTCATTGTGCGTCTTCCTCATTCAAAAAAGGATCAGCTAGTGCTAGATCTTGCGCTGTCAGCTTTCCTCCTGGGATGCTCGTGTTTGGGCGGTGGGCTAAGCTGGCAGGGCGCTGACTGTCCTCATCTCCGTCTGCCTTTTCTTTGGCCTGGGAGCGCCTAGACAAATACAGGTCAACCGCATTTTCGCTCTGTTCGAGAACCGCTGCCAACCAGCCATTCGCTGCCTTAAAGATGATGGCAAAGATGATGCCCCAGAAGGTGGAGGTTAAGGCGGCAAAGAAAAGCTGGCTGCTCTCCTCCGTGCTGGCTTGTACCATCGGGATGAGTGAGGCGACTGTGCCGAGAATACCCATGAGCGGAAAGAGGGCACAGATGTTTTCGTAGAGCGCATACGAAAGCTGAAAACGCCGTTGCTGTTCTAGGATCTCGAGTTCCCCTTTGGCACTCCAGTAGTGCTGGTAGTGCTCTGTCAGTTCAAGGCGGTGATCTTCGCCACCTGCTAGATGGCCACTCGGGAAAAAGAGGCGCTGGATTTGTCGTGATTGACGGCGACAGCGCAAGAAGAAGTAGGCTTCTACGGCAGCGAGCAGAAAAATCAGAAAGTCAAAGCGAAAGAAGTTGTGTAGAAACATGGCTGGAACGGACATAGAGCCTCCTTGAATCTTCTATTTATAAGGCATTCTGGCGAAGAAATAAAGCATCTTAGCTTGGCTGGCAAGTTTGGCTAAGTGCTTGTTCTGCCCTCATATGAGGCCATGCTGATGGCAGACAGGATGCAGGTTCTTTATATTATGCAAAGCTTGCTTGACACAAAGTGTACTTTACTAAAAGCAAAGCAAACTGTGAGCCGAAAAGAGCCCGTACCTGAGCGTAAAGCAGGTGCGGGCTTTGCTTACAGTGAGGCGGAGGCGGCTTGGCTTACACGCTCAAAGTGGCGTTTGGCTGCGATGGGCAAGGCGGGCCAGACGTTCCCTTTGGCGCTTTTGGGCGGCGGTGGAACTGGAGGAGAGAAGCTGACTGCTCTGAGACAAGTGGGCGTCTTCTGAACGCAGAGGCGATGTCTCTGCCTCCGCTTGCAGCGCTTCAGGTGCTGTTAGCCCTGCCTCGAGAACTTGCTTGGGGGTGCTTGGCTTGGGATTTTGGGTAGTTGCTTTGGGCTTTTGGGTAGCCACCCACGAAGCGGCCACGACAGCGCCGAGTAGCAAGATGATCGAGCCCAAGAAGAGCCAAGTCATCATGATGATCACGCCACCGAGCGAACCATAGGTATTGGAGTAATTCGAAAAATGGTTGACGTAAAAATTGAAGCCCAAGGACATGAGCGACCATCCCAAAGTTGTGAAACAGCCACCCAACAAGGCTGGGCAAAAGGCTAAACGCTGACCCTTTTTGAAGGCAGGTCCAAATTTGTAGAGAAGGGTAAAGAAAAAAATCATGAGCAGCAAGGGCGCAGCAATACGCAAAATATTGCCGAGCTCTAGCCAGAACTTGAGGTGCGTACTAAAGCGCGAGGCCAAGAGGTCGATGATTTTTTGGCCGAAGACCTGACCTAGCAAGGAGAAAATAATCACAAGGATGAGGGCAACAGTGGCGCCCAAGGCCAGCAGGCGTTGCAACACAAAGGGGCGTTGCCGCTCGGTATCAAAGCTCTTGTTCATGGCGAGCAGGACATTGTTTAAGCCTGTACTGCCAGACCACAGAGCCAAAATGAGCGAGGTGGATAGCAAGGCACTGCTCCTAGCCGAGACGATGTCGCGGATGATGGGACTGATGAGGTCGGCAGCCTCGTCAGGCATAGCGTCCAGAATGCTGGCGAGCGCCGTCTCTTGCGCCAGGGGCGTATAGCTGAGGATGGTCAGAACGGCGATCATCAGGGGGAAGAGACTGAAAAGAAGGTAGTAAGCCAGCTGGGCTCCTACCTGAGGCACTTGGTCGGATTTGAAACGATCCAAGACTTCCCAGAAAAAACGATAGATGCGCAAGTGGCCATAACGACGGTCTAACTTGAGGCGGATGCTGGGCATAGGTCAATCAGTTTCCTGCATCTGAGCTAGCAGCTGAGGCGGTGTTCTGGTCTTTTTCCTGCTCTGGCTGAGCTAAGGTCAAGCTTTTGAGCATGGCGAGGTATTCATCTTTGTGTTGGCTAAAGGACTTGCTGTCACTCCAGAGCTGGATGCTGATGAGCTCCGTGCCGTGAAGGTAATAGCAGCAGAACTCTTCAAGCTCGACCCCTTGGGCGTTGGTGTAGCGGTACTGAGCCACAGGTAGCTGCAGGTTGCCGATGGTCTGATCGCTTAGCCCGACAAAGGAATAAGGCCTTTCTTCATCCATCGAGAGACGGCTGAGGTGGGATTGCAAAAAAATCTCCTGATAGAGCTTTTCGCTTTGCTCGGGTGTCAGGCTGACACCATCCAGAAGGGGCTGCATGCGCTCGATTTCGCGCTCAGAGTAGCCCGTTTGGCGCAATTGTTCGAGGGCCTCATCATGGTGCTTGAGGGCATAGTCGGCAACTTTGAACAGGATGTTCTTGAGGCGCTCGATGTTGGCCTCTTGATCGCTTCGGCGGATGACGAGATAACCGCTGCTGCCGTAATCGCGAGCCGCGGCCAAGTCAATATGAGCCAGGCTCGGCTTGGCTTGCTGGCGCAGTTCGTCATCGAGGCTTTGCTGCCGAGTAGGACCCGAACTCGCTTGGGCATCATTCGCTGTGCTGTTGTCGAGAGCGGCGGCATTGACCTCAGCGCTGTCATCCTGCTGTTCGTAAAGTTCAGGAAAGTCTTCTGGCGAAAGGCTGCGCCAGGCGGCTGGGGCTTCAAGCGAAAGGCCAGACTGGCTATAAAGAACCTGCTTCTGGGCTTGACAGGCCGTCGCCAAAAAGAGGGAAAGCGCCAGCAGGAGAAAAAATGTCTTTGAGCTTCTGTTAAGTCCAGGCTTCTTCATCCAACACCTCACTGACGGATTGGTGGATTGAGCTTGTAAAGGCATAAGCATCTTCTTTCTTTGAACGGCTTGAGCTGTTTTTTGACCAAAGCAAAAGCAGCCGTCTGGAGTTGGAGGCACAGCTTGTTTTCTAGAAGAAAACACAGGGTGAAGAATAAGGCCTCGCCGTTTTCTTAAAATACTGAAATTGATAACAGATTAATTTTAAGCTTGCAAATACAATCTTACCAGTTTTGGCTTATTGGAGCGCTTGGAGGAAGTTTCATGTGACGAGGTGAGGCCGACGCCTCCTTGCAAAATGCTTGAGGCCTCGTGAACGAAAAGTCGAGGCCTCGAAAGAAAATCTGCAAAATCAAGCCAAGCTAGGCTCTGCCTTAAGCTTGGGGCTCAGAAGAAGGGGAGGACTTGGAGCTTGCGCACTTGCGCGTTTGGGCTTTTGGGCTCGATTGGCAACTAGCCTTGCTGCCCGTTGCGCCAATCAGGCTCTTGAAGCGGCCTTGTTGAGCCTCGAAAAGTTGTTTTTTGAGGCGGCCCATGCCATTTTCGGCATGCTGCTGCAAATATTCAGCCAAAGGATCGACCAGGAGCCCTGCCTTTCTCGGGACCGAGCTGCCGATCTGTGCCCACTCAGGATTTTCGGGACTCGACAAAGACTCAGGCAGCTGGCTTTTCTCGCAATTTTCGAGAAGGAGACATTCGCGGTCATCGATGGGGCCTAGGGAATAAAGTCCGCGATTTTCACGGTTGAAGAGTGCCCAGTCCACAGCGCGATTGTGGCGGTCTGGAGCGTCAAAAATGTACTCGACTTGCCGCTTTTTTTGCTTGGGGGCTTCTTCGTAATAAGGGTCGAAGAGATAAATGCGGCGATTGGCGCGATCTACGCCTGTTAGAAGCACGTAATGCGCAACGCCGAAATATAGGCGAACCACAGCAGCAGCTCCGCGCTCTAGAGCTTGGACGATGGGGCTTTCGTCACTGATGTAGATATCAGACTCAGGTAGAACCTGGCAGGCGATCGGCCATTTGCGGATGCGCGAATATTGGTTAAAACAGTTAGCTAGAAAGACCATAGCCATCTCACTGGTACCTGTTCTGCCGATTTCGCCCTTGCGATTGAAGCCGTCCAAACAGTACATGTGAATGTACTTAATCATGTCTGGAGGGATTTGACGGCGAGGCAGCAAAAAAGACAAGGCATTCATGAGCGTGGTGGGCCCGCAGTCGTATTCAGAGATCTGATAGCTTAAAGGCGTGTTCAATTCTGCTAACTCCTCCTCAAATAAAAGTTTAGTTGCGCTAAATCGCGAGTAAACATATTAGTACATTTGTTTCAGCAAAGAAAGAGTATTGCGGATAAAATGTCTCGCGCTTGTGAAGCTCGCTCAAAATGCACGGTCAACATGCAGGCTTGCTTGGGCTTAGCAAGCAGAGGATAAGCCTGTTTGAGAGGTGGAAGGATATGAACTTCATGACAAAAAAGAAGCATCAAACCAGGAAAGGTCGATTTCGCTCTTTGGCGCTTTTGCTAGGTGCGGCGCTGCTTTTGACAGCTTGCCAGAACGGTGGCGGCCAGCAGAAGGGGGCACAAGGCCAAACGGCACCAGCCGTCGAAAAGGGAGCTCAGAGCGAAAAAAGTGTCGTCAATATTGGCGTGACGAATACACTGACGACTTTTAACCCCTTGTTGTTAGATGCCACAGAGGTCGCCAAGTATGCCCAAGGTCTTAGCTTCCTGCCATTGGTCGAAATTGATGACAAAATGAACTTTGAGGGGCAGTTAGCTGAATCCATCACGCGGAGCGAAGACGGGCTTAGCTTTACGGTTAAGTTGGCAGCAGAAGCCAAGTGGTCTGATGGTGAGCCTGTCACGAGCGATGACGTGATCTGGACGGTTCTGCGTTTGGCCGATCCAGTGATCAACAATCCCTCCTATAGCACGCTGGCTCTCTTTGAGCGCTT
>JAEZYR010000039.1 GCA_023442635.1 Bacillota bacterium
GTTCTGGTCTGCGTAAAGGCTCGAGAAGCGCTCGCCGCCAGCATCATATAGGCGCAAAGTCGCGTTGGCTTTGAGCGCCCGGCGGCTGAGTGGCAGCTCCTGGGTACGCAGACTTTGCTGTAGCCAAAACAAGAGGCAGGTTTGAAGGAGGAGGATGATCAGGTAGGCAAAATAACTCAACGGCAAAAGCAAGCCTGGCAGCACGAATAGCACGGCATAGGCTGAGGCCGTCACACTTTGGTAGAGCTTGAGCCATGGCGAGAGGCTGGCTCGCCGCCAAAGACGCGCCATCACCACCCCATCTAGGGCAAAAAGCCAGCCCAAGGCCAGGCTAAGGCTAATGCGCGCTTCAGGCCGCCTGCTTCCCCACTCTTGTAGCCAAAACAGTTCTGGGAGCAAAAAAGAAGCCAGAAAGAAAAATAGGGTAAGACCCGTCATCAGCAGCTGCCAAAAAAACTGCCACCGCAGCCAAAGCCCTAGCGAAAAGCGCCGCTTGGGTCTGGCGCGACGAATCAAATCGGGCGCCTGTCTCTCTTTCTTTTTTCGGGCTTGTCGCTGCTTCACTCGCCCACCTGCAATTGCTGCCAGTTCGGACGAATTTCCTCGAGCCTTTTTTGGGCTTCAATCGAACCCAAATCATCTCCATCAGCCAAATACAGGCTCGGCGCTATAGCCAAGAGATATTGGCTGGGGATGTAGAAAAGCCATGTCAGCAAGCTACAAAGCGCGTAGACCTTATGTTCCACAGGCAAAAGGAAGGAGAGCATCACGCAGGTATCGCAGGCTGCGAAAAGCAGCATACCTAAGCGCCAAGCCCAACGCTCAGCAAAGGAGGGGATGTAGCGAGCCGAGCTCTTCCATGTTCTAGATGTGGTCGCAAAGGCAAAGATGATATTCGATATCAGCAGGACAGCATAACCAGCGCCCAGGCCAAAAATAACTTGACGTGAAGGAATAGCTTCACCCCAGCGTAAGGGCTCTGGCCCGATGTTCAAAGCAACAAAGCCAGCCAATAGGGCAAAGAGCAAAGGCCCCAAAGCAGGTCGCCGCCCAGCCAAAAGCACAAGTCGCACCGTCTGGACGCTGACAAAAAGGATGATTCCTAAGGCATATTGGTGGAGGATCAAAAGATAGATGTCAGCCGCCAAAGTAAAGACAAAGGCAGCCCGATTGAGGGCATGGCGCCTGAGTTGTCCAGCAGCTGGCCAAAGCAAAAAGGACAAGATGGCACAGAAGGCTACCGTCAGCAGCTTGAGCCAGTCTGAACGCCAAAGGGTTGTGATAATTTTTGCTTGCAACCCTTCCTCTGCACCCATGACGCCCTGCTGTTGGAGCAAGGCGAGCTCTTTGGAGAGAGAAATGGCGTAAATATCCAAAAGCAAAAAAGCGCCAAAAGCGAGAACGATGGCCAGGGTTACGACAAAAACAATGGCTGACGCAAAGGGGCGCACCCGCCTCTCCTGCTTAATCCGCCCCAACAAATTGAGATTCTGGCGCTGTTGGCCAATATCTTTAAGGTGCTGAAGCAAGCGCTGCGGACCTTCGGCGGCAGCAGAAACATAAGATGTCTGAGGCCTTGGTGAGATCTTTTCTTTTTCTTCTTGCTGCTTAAGCTCTCTCATCCTTAGCTCCTTCTTTGTCGCCTAGGGCTTCGTCTTGAGCTGGCTGATCGGCTCCTACTTGATCTGGCGAAGGGCTTGCCGACTCAGGTGGCAATTGCGCCTCGGCTTCTTCCCAATTCAGCGCATTCTCCTCAACTTCATGACCCTGAAAGCCCTCGCGGAGCATCTTAAAGAAAGTCACGGGCGAGACCACTTTGCCGCTCTCAGCCCAGCGCTCATAGGCTCGCTTCATGGTCAGGTTGAGGGCTCGCACACTGTACCACTCCGTCTGTTCGGCCACCTTTTCGGAAGACCAAACGGCAGGTTGACGGGTGCTATACGCCTGTTCTAGCTCAGCAGGCTCTTCCTTCTCCGCGACAGGCTGGCGCTCAGGGGTTTGTTCATGGTTCGGGCTGCCTTCATTCAGCCATGGCGGCATAAGCAAGGGCTTCGAAAGGCGCTGTAGCGCAGTTTCCATGCTGGTGGCATCCCACTCCAACAATGGGCGCCTCCGCTTAAAGCCTGGCTGCAACATAAGGCGCTCATAGAGGGCAATAATGCGCTGCGCGAAACACTCTAGACTGTATTCGGCGGCACTTTGCTTGGCCTGTTCAGCGAGATTTTGCTTCTGTTCAGCAGCTGTCGACCAGGCTGTCAGCGCCTGTTCATAGTCCTCTACCTCATCCCAAGACCAGCCATTTTGGCCTTCTTTTAGCAGGTCGTCTAGAACAGCATCTGAACGTACAAGAATAGGCAAGCCTGAAGCCAAGGCTTCTATATAGGTCAGCCCCTGCGTTTCACTGCGAGAAGCCGTCGTAAAAGCATCTCCCACTCGGTACCAATCTGGAATTTCGGCCCAGGGTTTGGGACCTGCAAAATAGACCCAAGCTTGGCCACCATCGCGAGCAGGCTGATCCAAGCCCAGTTCTTTGGCGAGTTGCTCAAGCGCCTCCGACTCTGGCCCATAGCCCACAATCATCAAGCGCAACTGGGGCAAGTTTTTCCGCGCTTTGGCCAGTCCTTCCAGAATGAGGTCTATGCGCTTTTCTTTGGCGATGCGACCGACATAGACCATCACGCGTTCATCGTCACGGTAGCCGAGCTGGCAACGAAGCTTATAGCTACGTGCTAAATCCTCCTCGTTCGCCTCAAAGTGAGAAAGATCAATACCTGTCGGGATGACCGATATGGGCGTATAGACACCATAATTTCTCAGCAAGCGCTCGACCTTGCTGGTGGGCACGATGAGCTCGTTGGCATGGTTGCAGACCATCGCGGTTGCGGTGCGAATCCAGCGCTGTGTCAGGCGGTTCATCCGCTCGCCGCGACTGATGTAGTGGGCATAGTCTTCGTAAATCGTGTGGTAAGTATGAACGAGTGGAATATCCAACAGTTTGGCCACTGAACGACCAAAAATCCCGAGACTAAACTCCGTATGGGTATGAATCAAGTCCAACTGCAGGCGAGACAAAAAGTGCATCAAGCGCGGAGAATACCACAAGCCCAGGCGGCGATCGGCCATCACTGGCAAACTGTACATGCGAAAAATATGCTGACACACATCTTCATGGCGGTTCGCCTCTGGATCTGTGGTCGTAAAAACAAAGACCTCATGCCCCAAGCGTTCCAACTCTTGCTTGAGTAAGCCTACACTGGTTGCAACCCCATTGATCTGGGGGAAGTAGCTATCCGTAAAAAGCCCCACTCTCATATTTTCCATTCTAGCCCAGGCATCCTTAACTGACCAGAAGCCCAAAGTCTCCCTTCCGTTTAGGAAGCGGCTTCCCTTGGCCAAGCCATCCGCCCTCCTCGCTGTTTCTCCCTCCAAGCACATAAAACAAGCTAAAGACCGCTCCCCTTTTCAGATCTTGGGCACTTTCCGCGGGTGCTTTAGCCAGTAAGGCTTATTTTTGGATACGTTATGCTGAGCAACTCGAGTTATAGATTGCTAAAATAGGATCAGTTGCTTTGAGATTTGTAGAGTAGGAGAAGGGCTAAGCACCTAGGCTGTCCAAACTCCAAAGCTGCCAATCTCTCAAGACGTAAGGAGGATCCACAGACATGAATAAACCCGTTCTACTGGTCGTCATGGATGGTGTCGGCTTGGGCAAAGGAGACGCTGGTGATGCAGTCAAGCTCGCCCGCACGCCTGTACTCGACAACCTAATGGCAAACGAACCCTGGGTACCCATCCGCGCTCACGGCGTAGCCGTTGGTTTGCCTAGCGACAGCGACATGGGCAACAGCGAAGTCGGCCACAACGCCATCGGCTCTGGCCAAATCTATGCCCAAGGCGCCAAGCTTGTTAACCAGTCCATTGAGGACGGTTCCATTTTTGATTCTGATGTGTGGTCAACACTGATCCAAAATGTCAAAACCCGAGATGGTGTCCTACATTTCATTGGTCTGCTTTCGGATGGTAATGTCCACTCTCATATCGATCAGCTCAAAGCTCTCATTGCTCAAGCCAAAAAAGACGGCGCTAGCAAAGTCCGCATTCACGCCTTGCTTGACGGCCGTGATGTCCCAGCTACCAGCGCTGACTTGTACGTCAATGATCTCGAGCAATTCCTTGCAACTTTGAACACAGATGGCTTCGACGCTTCGATCGCTTCTGGTGGCGGCCGTATGGTGATCACCATGGATCGCTATCAGGCAGACTGGTCTATGGTTGAGCGCGGCTGGCAGACCCACGTTTTGGGCATTGGCCGCCGTTTTGCTTCTGCCAGTGAGGCCGTCCGCGTCTTGCGCGAAGAGAACCCTGGCATTATCGACCAAGACCTGCCAGCCTTTATTGTAGGTGACGAAGAAGGTCCTAGCGGCCCCATCAACGACGGCGACTCAGTTGTCTTCTTTAATTTCCGCGGCGACCGTGCGATCGAAATCACTCAGGCCTTCGAAAGTGGCGATTCTTTCAGTCACTTTGATCGCGTGCGTGTTCCCAATGTCTATTACGCTGGCATGCTGC
>JAEZYR010000119.1 GCA_023442635.1 Bacillota bacterium
CTTTTGGAGGATGTGTTGGGGGTTTTTGATGCGATTGGCCAGACGAACGGCTAGCTGCGGTTTGATGCCATAAGGACTCAGCGCCATGATGGCCTGTTTTTGCTCAAAATGTGCCCGATAGCTGTCCAATATGCGCTGAGCATGGCGTCTGCCGAGTCCTGGCAGAGCTAACAAACGCTCTGGTTCTTCCTCAAAAACACGCCACGTGTCGAGGCCAAAACTATCGAGGATCAACTTGGCTCTTGCAGGGCCGCAGCCTTTGATGTAATGCGATTCCAAAAAAGCTCGTATACCCTCTAAGCTATCGGGGGCTTGGGGCTGAGCATAGTAGGCTCTGATCTGGTCGGGATAGCCTGGTCGAGCTTGCCACACGCCTGCGACTTCGATCAACAAATGGCGGTTTTTCGGTGGCACAAGCCCCTCATCATCGCAGAGCTCCTGGATGGCCAAGTCCTCGCCTAAAATCACCACTTCTTCGCGTTCTTGGCCGCTAGGGTCGAGCAAGGACTTGCCTTCTGGGAGCGTGAGCAGCCAAATAGAAAAGGCTTCTTTTTGGTAAAAGCGGCGTGCCAAATAGCCGCTAAACTGAACGGTCTGATCTTCTCGCTCACCCACCTGGCTTGCCTTCAGAGCCATGTTCAGTCCTTTCTTGCCCCCTCTCGCTTATCCGCAAGTTTGCCTCAGTTCATTCTAGCAAAGCAGCCAGCCTAGACTTGCTGAATGATCTCATCTGCAATCGCTACGGAGTCTTTGAGAACCGCCACAGAGTGCGCCAGCAAAGCGGCTTCCTTTTCGTTTAATTCCGGCATCAGCGTCTCCATGCGTCCGTGCAAGCCTACCACGCTTGGCATCGAGTAATAAATGCCCTGGGCTGGGTCATAGCTAGAAATAGAGAGAACCGACCTTTCATCGCGCAAAATGGCCTCCGCAATACGTCTGACCGCCAGAGCTATCGCGTAATTGGTGTAGCCCTTCTTTTGGATAATCTGGTAAGCCGCATCTCTCACCTCGCGGCTCACTTCCTCCTGCAAACTGTGGTAGTCCACTTTCTCCTTTTGGCAATAGTTTTCTAGGCTCATCGACCCCACAAAGGCGCTCGACCAGAGGCTGAATTCGCTGTCACCATGCTCACCTGCCACATGGGCGTGAATGCTTTTGGCGTCCATATCAAAGCGCCGCGCTAGGGCGTAGCGCAACCTTGAGGAATCCAACACCGTACCTGATCCGATCACTTGTGAAGCTGGCAAACCCGAGAGTCGCCAAGCGGCATAAGTCAGAACGTCGACGGGATTGGCAACCACCAGAAGGATGGCCTGGGGTGCATAGCGGATGACCTTTGGCACAATATCACAGAAAATTTGGACATTCTTGCGGCAGAGATCCAGTCGCGTTTCGCCCTCTTTCTGATTAGCGCCAGCGGTGATCACCACCAGGTTGCTATCCTGAATATCTGCATAATCGCCAGCTATCACATCCGTACTTTTGACAAAAGCGGCGCCCTGCACGATGTCGAGCGCCTCACCTTCAGCTTTCGCCCGTTGGCTGTCGACCAACACCAATTCACTGGCTATACCAGACTCCATTAAGGCGAATGTAACGGCACTGCCGACGAAGCCAGCGCCGATGACACTAATTTTGTGAGATTTTCGCATCTTTTTGCTCCTTTGCTCACATTAATTGGGTGGCAAGTCAGAGCTTGGATCAAAGGATTACCCCTTGCAAGCCTCACCCTATGCTTGCAGTATAGAGGCTAGGCCTTCGCTTTTCCGTGACAAAAAGCCTCCTTGCCCAAGCACCTAAAATCCGCCAAAGTGTTGCGCCATTGTGTGCCTGAGCTGCTAGGGCAAAGCCGCCTGAGCCGCGAGCCTTGCGTTCGTTATCAAAAAGCTATGACATGAGCCTTTCGGTCTAAAAACAACACTTCCAATTCCTCTCGGCAGGAGGCCCAAAAAAGCTGTTGCTCCTCAAAAAGGCTCTCTTCTAGCATAGCCAAAACAGCAGCCTGATGCTTTTTGTCTAGGCGAGCCGTCGGTTCATCCCAAAGCAGGCAGCTCGCCTGCTCTGCTTTTTGGACGCTCTGCAAGCTCAAGCGCAACAGTAGGCGATAGAGGTCTTGCCAGCCATCGCTGTAGTAATCGAAGAGGCGATAGAAGGCGCTGCTGTCCTGGATATGCAGGCTAAGATCGGCCTGCAAAACGGCCTTGGGCAAGGTCTGCCCTATAGCTTTTTGGAGTCTCAAGCGCTGCTGTTCAAAGGCCGCCTGCAAGGGCGCCAAAAAGTCATGTTCCACATGTTCTTCGGCATTTTTGACCCAACTCAGCGCTAGATCGAGGGCCTCGGCATCTCGTTCGGCCTGAAGGAGTGCCGCCTGATTGCGCTCTAAGCCTTCTTTGAGCGCCCGCCCTTCTTGTTGTTGCCCCTCTAAATTCAAGCGCTCATTCGCAAAACGCAGCTGCAACTTTTCGTATTCAGCTTGCCAAAGCGCTTCGGGCTTGACCTCTGTTTTCAGCGTGAGCAAGGCTAGCTTTTTCTTTTGCATCCGAGCTTCTTGCGCTTGCCAGCTGCGCCACTCTGCCTCGGCCAAACTTAGCTCCGTCCAAGCGGCATACAAGTCAGGATGGCGTAAAGCGAAGTGTTCTCGCCTTAGCTGCCATGCTTCTTGGCGCTTGCTTGCACTGGCGCTTGCGCTGCTGAGATGTTGCTGAATGGTCGCATGCCAATGTCTTTCCGCCTCGCTGTAATCTGACGCTGTCTGCCTTTCATCAGCTCGTGAAAACTGCCGTCCACCGCTGGTCTTGCACTTTCCAAAAAGAAGCAAGGCCAGGATGAACAAAACAAGCGCCCCTCCTTTCAGTAGACCCTGTGCGGAATCTGGCACACGAAGCCATGCCGCCAAGAAGGGCCAAAAGCTGAGCAAGGCTGCCAAAACGGCTAAAAGCAAGGAAAGAACGCCCAGCCAAGCTAGGCCTCGACTGGCTTTAGAAGTCGGCTGTTGTTGCTGAAGATCCGCCTCTGCAGCATCGTTTTTGCGCGCTTGCTGGCTTTTTTGGCTTGCTGCGAGTTGCTCTTGCCAGTAGGTCAAGCGCTCTTCGCTCTCCGCCTGGGCTTGCTGGTGCTGCCTCCACGCACTCAAATAGCTGGCTATTTCCTCCGCCGCTTCCCCCTCAAGCCATGGCTGCCTGGCTTGGCATTTTTGCTGCAAATCCGCCAAGTCGGCTTCTAGCACCTGCATCTGCTGTTGTTTTTGGGCTGTCTCTGTGCGATACCTGGTGGCCAAATCGTCTTTGGCAGCTTGCTGTTTTTGCTCCAAGAGAGCGCGCTCTCGCTCAAATGCCTTGGCTTGCTGCCACTGCTGCAAAAGGTCCCTTTGTTCTTCTTGCAGGGTCTCAAGCTGTCCGCGCTGCCCTCGCCCTCCTCTCAGACGCTGTCTTTCTTTTTCGAGATAGCGGCGTATAGCTGTTAACTCGGGCCCTTGCGTTCGGCTCTTACCCGCTTCTTGGCTCCATTTTTCTTCAAGTTCAGCATCCAAATGAACCTCGATGTTCTGGGTGTTTAGACGGTTCATCTCGCGCCAAGTGCTCTGGCTAATCTGCCATATCACCTGACCGGGTTCAGACTGTCCAAAATCGACCACCTCACCCTTCGTCAAGTTCACCCATTGGCAGCGATCCCCCCGCGGCTGTTCCCCAAAACGGCGCGTGAGTTGCCACTGCTGCCCTTGCCAAGTGAAGAAAAGACTGCCTCCGAAATCCGCTCCGTGCCAGGGTCTATAGCGTCGACGCCAGTCATCACCCAATCTGCGGCGGCGACCACCCAGCCCCCAAAACATGGCCTCAACAAAGGCCAAAAGCGTGCTTTTGCCACTGCCATTGTCGCCATAAAGGAGGTTCAGCCCAGGGGCAAAGAGGAAAGTCCTTTGTTCTAAGCAACCAAAGCCCCGAATCTCTGCTTTAGTAATCTGCATGCTCGCTCACCTCCTGAATGGCCTGAGCCAGCCATTCGCGGGCTCGCATTTGAACAGCCTGTATATCTTCGGGCGCACTGGGGTCTAAGTCGCCCTCTTGGGCTAAAGTCGTCTGCAAAGCCCTGAGCGCCCTAGACGGCGAGCCTGTATCGAAGATCCTCTCCAAGTCTATTTTGCTTTCGTCCAAAATTTCCACATAACGAAAGCCAGCTTGGCGGCAAAGCTGATCCAAGAGGAGCAAGCTGCGTGAATGGAAGGCCGTTCTCTGACCTTCCAAGCGTAGACGAAGCAGCTGCAAGCTGTGCGCCGCTAGCTTCTCAGATATGGTCTCAGACTCAAGGACTTGCTTGAGTGTATGCGCAAGGCTTTCGGCATACACCTCCCAGGCCTCTATATCTTCGCTTTCAGCTGCTAGCCCTCTGCCTACGGGTTCGCTAGGCAAGCTGAGGGTGCATTCGGCCCAGTGCGGAGCCCCTGGTAGGTTTAGGCGCTGCCAGTTCTGCTGCCAGCCCCAGTCTGTTCGGCTGAAGTCGCCGACCAGCAAGCCGACATCCGCCTGCCGTTCCCAGCGCGTGCGCAAGAGCGGTCCTGGCGAAGAGACCAGGCCTTGACGGCCGCCTTGTATGCGCTCTTGAAAAAAGTAGTGGTAATGTCCTAAAGCGACATAGTCGTAGTTTCTCAGCCAGGTAGCCGTGCGAGGAATGCAGGCATAGTGAGATTGCAACAAGGGCGGATCCCAACTGCCATGCAACAAGGCCAGGCTCAAAACATCAGCCTCGACAGCTGCTAGGCTGCTCAGGTCAACAGTTGCATCGTGGGTAGGAGCAGCAAAACTCTGACCATCGACCACGATTTTTTCGCCCGAGCGAGCTATGCCCTCCCAGCGTTCGGCCTGCTTGCCAAGCACATAGACTTTTGATGTGCGTGCCCCCGAAGGCCAAGGGCCAGCTGGTGCGAGGGGGTCATGGTTGCCGCCCACGATGACGATCGGGAAGCTTTGGTGATTTTGGAGTTGCCAAAACCACGCTTCTTTGAGTTCGGTGTTGGGCTCTGGCTGATCAAAGGTATCGCCAGCTACCAGCAACAGATCGATCTTAGCTTCTTCTAGATAAGCCAACAATTGCTGGATCAGTCGGCGGGCATAAGCTTCTATATCGGCAGCGACCTGGGGCTCCCTTTCGGCTATGTAGCGTCGATGCTTGCCCAAGTGCCAATCGGCCATGTGTGCGATTCTGATGCTCATCTGTTTTTCACGCTCGCCTTCTGCTATCCTGCTCTGCGGAGTGTTCTGCTTTTATGTATAACTTTTCCGTACAGGCTTTTGTGCCCAAAAGTTCTGAAATAGATCCCACTTGGCAGGCTGCCTACCTTGCGTATTATGCCAACTTTGACCTAGGTCTGCCCGTATCCGTCCTGCTTGCGTATGCCCAGGATGACTGGCGCCTGCTTCGCTCCAACATTATCTCTGCTTTGGCCTTGTTTGTGCAAAACGAAGGGGCTGTCAGCCCTTCTCAGCCTGAGCTAGCAGGCTTTCTGCTCTACCAAATCGACCAAGAAGCGAGCGACTGGTGTGAGTCGCCAGGCGATGGCTTTATTCGTGAATGCTATGTAGCGCCTCCCTACCGCGGTCAGGGGCTGGGCTCGCAGCTCTATCTCGAGGCGGAAAAAGCGCTTATTCAGCTTGGTGTGGGGCGTATTTATCTCAGCAGTGACGACAGCCAGGCCTTCTGGGAAAGTTTGGGCTTTCGTTTCACAGGGCGATATGCTCGCAAGAATGGCGATCCCCTCCTCGAAAAATATGTTTGATGTGCGTTTTCTTTTGATTTTTCTTTGCACAAAAAGAAGACGCCAAAGCTGGCGTCTTCTCGTCTGAGCTTATCTGGAGGCTAGGCTTAGCGAACAGAGCTCATCTTTCTGGCCACAAGCAAGGCTGCCCCCTTTTATGAGCAAATCCTCTGCAGCTTTTCCCCATGCAGAAAAGCCTCGATATTGTCCAGCGCCAAGTGGCAGCGCAAGACGAGCGCTTCCTCCGTCGCAAAGCCCAGGTGCGGAGTGGCATAAACGCGTTCATGTCTTAAGAGCGGGCTCTGGGGATCTAGAGGCGGTTCCGTGGCATAGACATCGGTTAAGTAAGCGCCCAAGTGCCCACTTTGTAAGGCTTGCAGAACAGCATCTTCATCCACCACCTGCCCCCTAGCGGTGTTGATGAGCAAAGCGCCATGGGGTAACAGCGCTAGCGCCTTCGCATCGATCAAGTGCTTGCTTTCAGCTGTCAAAGGACAATGTAGGGTCAAGATCTCAGATGCTGCCAAGAATGCCTCCCAGGGCAAGTAGGCGTCTATCTCAGCTATTTCGGCGCGGCCTGGTCGCTGGTAGCTGAGGCTAGTCGCTCCGAAGGCCTTGAGGAGCCTTGCCACTTCACGGCCAATAGCTCCAACACCTACGATACCAACCTTGCGGCCAGCCAGCGATCTTTGGCGCAAGCCTGCCTTTGTGCCGCCATGCTTGGTGGCTTCTTGTGCTTCAGGTAGACTTCTGAGGCCTTGGATCATGAGGCCTAGCGTGAGTTCGGCGACAGCTTCGGTCGCGTAGCCAGCCGCATTGGCCACAAGAATGCCCCGCTCACGACAGAGCTCCATCGGCACATGGTCAACCCCTGTAAAAGCAACCGATATCATCTTGAGATGCTCGCAAGCCGTCAGAAAGGCCTGTGACAAAGGCCGTTGACCAATGAGTAGAACATCCGCGGATCGCGCCGCCTCCAGGCGTTCAGAGTCGCTTAAGGCTTGGTCGTAAACCGCAACTTGGTGACCCTCTCGCTGCCAACTCGCAACTTGGGGCTGATAATATTTCTCCGACACAGCCAGAGGATCTAATAGCACAATCTTCATGCCTAAGCCTTCTTCCCTTCTTTATCCCCTATTTCGTCTAGGCGTATCACTGCACGCCATCTCGATACATGCTCTTGTTAGAATAAACCTCACGCAAAAACCAGGCTGTCCACAAGTGCCCATAGACAGCCGGGCTGTCCACAAGTGCTCATAGACAGCCGGGCTGTCTACAATCAGCCCCTTGATTTTCAGTAGAAAGAAGATTTGCGAGATGCGCTCTGATCTCCCTACGATACAGCATGCAACAGACCTGAGTCCCGAGGACTTGGCCGCCCTATTGATCGTTGGACCTGTGCCCGATAGCGTCCTGCTCGATCTTCTGGACGCCAACTGGCTAAGTGACGATCCTGAGCGCCGAGACCGATATGACGCCGTGATTGCTCACACGGCTCAGCAGATGCGCCGTCGCTGGTATGGTGACCTCATCTTTTACCGCGGTCTCGTCGAATTCACCAACTGCTGCCAGCAAGACTGTTATTACTGTGGCATCCGCCGCTCCAACAGCGCCGTCACGCGCTACCGTTTAGAGGAGACAGACATTCTAGCCGCCTGTGAGCAGGGCTATCAGTGGGGGCTGCGCAGTTTCGTCTTTCAGGGAGGCGAAGATCCAGCCTGGAAGCCCGAGCGCCTCGTCGAACTGGTCAAGGCCTTTCGTCGGCGCTTGCCAGATGTCGGCTTGACCCTGTCTGTCGGCGAGCTGAGCGAAGCTGCCTACCGCGATCTTTTCGAAGCAGGCGCCAACCGCTTCTTGC
>JAEZYR010000123.1 GCA_023442635.1 Bacillota bacterium
CACACCAACCACGACGGCTAAGCCTAGGGAGAAGAGCAGGTACTTGGCGTAGAAGGTCCAAGCGTGCACCCAACGATAGGGGTACTTGTTCAAGAAGAAAATGGAGATAAAGGTGGCCAAAATTTGGATGTTCAAACCAAAAGCGAAGGAGCGAGCGATGCGCCGAAGACCATAAAATTGGGATTTAGGCCACAAAAGGGCATAGCCGATTCCAAAGACGACGGCCAGCGCAAGCTGAACAGCTAGCATGAGCATAAAAGCACCTCGGAACATTAGATTGTTGGCTTCTGGAGCAGATCGATATCCGACCCAACGCCTAAGCGGAATTCGCCTCAAGATAACGCAATTTTCAGCCTGGGGCAATAAGAAGAAAATATGAATAGCAGAGAGAAAAGCAATAGAAGTTCTAGAAGGGCTGACAGCCAGTGCTTTGAATTTTTCGTTAAACGTCGCACGTAAGGGGAGCATTCCTAAGCTTGCGATTTTGCTACAATCGCCATGAAAGCGAAGATCAGACCTGATCTTCCCAAAGGAGGCGCCTATGTCCCAGAAAAAGAAGCAAGATTCGCCAGCCATGCCTCTGGAACAAGGGGTGCATGGTTGCAGCGAGGCAGAACGATATATCTGGCCTGAAGACCCAGCTGTCTTGGAAAAATTACAGCGTTTTCGCGGCTATAAATTGGGTTTTATGATGCACTGGGCTCCAGGATCCCTGATGGGCACTTTTGAGTCTTGGGGTCTATCGGATGATGATCGGCGTTGGAGTCAGCGCGACATCGATTGGACAGATGACATCGAGCGCTTCAAAAAGGCCTATTGGGAGAGCTACAAGCACTTTGCCCCACACAAATTTGATCCCACAGCATGGGCGAAACTCGCAAAAGAATGTGGCTTTCGCTATTTGCTCTTTACGACCAAGCACCACGATGGCTTTTGTATGTGGGATACCGATACAACAGCCTTCAAGATAACGAATCCAGACTGCCCTCACCATGCGCATCCTCATGCCGATATTGTCAAGGCATTATACGAGGCCTTTCGGGCTGAAGGTCTGGCCATATCGACCTATTTTAGTAAACCTGACTGGCACAGCCCTTATTATTGGAAGCCAGAGGTCTATCCATCTCCCAACCGTAACGTGAACTATGATGTGACACTTGAACCTGAGCGTTGGGCAAAGTTTGTGGACTACACGCACCGCCAAATCAAGGAGTTGCTCAGCCGCTATGGCGAAATTGATTGCCTATGGCTAGATGGCGGCTGGGTTCGCCCGAGCATCCAAGGCCAGGATATTCGTTTAGGTGAATTGGTCGAAGAGCTGCGCCAAAATTTACAACCTGGTCTGATTGTGGCAGACCGAACAGTCGGTGGCCCTTACGAAAATATCCTGACACCTGAGCAGGCTGTGCCAGCTCATGCCATACCCGTTCCTTGGGAAAGTTGCATTTCTTTGGGCCGATATTTCAGTTTCCATTACAACGATCAGCTCAAAACGACCGAGGAGCTTGTCAAACTCTTTATTGGTATTTTGTCAAAAGGTGGTAGTTTGGCTCTGAATGTGACACCACAGCCCGATGGCGATATTTCCCTTGCTGCTAAGCATGTCCTTCGCCAGTTTGGTCTTTGGGTGCAACAGCATGCGGATGCCATCTATGATTCAGAGATCAGTCCTGTCAAGACGACCCGAGACTTTAGCTATACACGTCGGGATGGCAAGGATTATGCCTTTTATCTCTATGCTCAGTTTGGGCCGCATCCCTATCTCAAGCCCCATCTAGAGTTAGATTGCGAACGAGAAGTGAGCCAGGTGCGTTTGCTTCGTAACAATCAAGTCCTGCCTTTTAAGCAATTAGATCAGCAGCACATACTGGTTGAGACCCGTTCTGTTTCCATGATGGGAGCTGAGTATGCGGAATGCTTTGAGATCTCTTACGATTGAGGGCATACGACTGAGTAAAAAGGCTCAAAAAGCAAAAGCCGGCGCAGGGGGCGTCGGCTTTTTGTTGGAAAAGGGGCGGCTTAGCCGCTTAGGTTGCGACTTTATGGCTTGGAGGAGCTGGCTGAGCCAGAATCGGCGACACCACTCACTCGAATGCTCTTGATCTTTTGCTCTTTGAGGGGGCGGTCAGCTGGCCCTGTAGGTGTTTCTGCGATCGCATCGAGCACGTCAAAGCCCTCGGTCATGTGACCAAAAGCGGCATATTGACCATCTAGGTGAGGGCTGTCCTGGTGCATGATAAAGAATTGGGAGCCAGCGGAATCTGGATCGCTAGCTCTGGCCATCGAAATGACCCCTCGCTCGTGCTTGATGGGGTTGGGAACGCCATTTTGGCTGAACTCCCCCTTGATGGTGTAACCAGGACCACCCGTGCCTGTACCCTTGGGATCTCCGCCTTGAATCATGAAGCCCTTGATGACGCGGTGGAAGATAAGGCCATCATAAAAGCCTTCGTTGGCGAGTTTGGCAAAGTTGGCCACCGTTTTAGGGGCGGCTGTGGCATCTAACTCAAAGCGCATGACTTTGCCGTCTTCCATCGTGATGGTGGCTAAAATACTGGCGTTGGCGTTAGCTGCATCCGATGCATGCTGAGAGGAAGGCGTGCTGCTTTTTTTGCTTTGGCAAGATGTCAAAACGAGGCTGCTGGCCAAAACTAAGGTGCAGAGTGCAGCGGTCAGTAGAACATAACCCAGACGTGAACGGGAGGAATAGGCTGTAGAATTCATAAGGCCTCCTTACTTGGATTTTTATTCAACACAAAGTTGAAATAAAGACATTATAAAACGTTTTCATGCCAGCGTAGATAGCACGCTTTGGCCAACGGCAAGCGCTACAAATAGCCTTGCGCAGCTTTTGCGTGGAGCGACGCTTGGTGACCTTGGCTTGACAAATACTGGCTTTGCCATAAAGTTAAGGCATACGG
>JAEZYR010000046.1 GCA_023442635.1 Bacillota bacterium
GCCTAGAACTCTATGCTGATGTGCCCGAAACTTTGCGCCTTGAGAGCCTGAACATCCCCCAAGGCAAGAGCGAACTAGAAGTGGTGGCGAGCCTAGAAAGGCTGGCTGAGCAGAACAGCATCTACAAGTGCACCTTGCGTGGGGCAGGAGCCGAAGCCCACTACATACCCAGCATTGTGCAGCAGGTAGCGAGCAAGGAGTCTTTTGTAACGGCTTACACGCCCTACCAGGCCGAAATATCGCAAGGCGTCTTGCAAGCTATTTTCGAGTATCAGACGCTCATCTGTCGCTTAACTGGTATGGATGTTTCTAATGCGTCGCTCTACGACGGTGCGACAGCGGCTGCTGAGGCCTTGCATATGACCCTCTCGCGCCGCCGCAAGCGCCTGCTCGTGGCGGATACCATCCACCCGATGTGGCGGGGGACGCTTGAGACCTATTACCGCTACGGCCAAGATGCCGAACTTGTTTTCTTAGCATCGACCGAAGGCCGCATCAAGGCTGAGACATTAGAGGTCGCTTTGGGTTCGGATGTCGCTGGTGTTTTGGTGCCACAGGTTAATTTTTATGGTCAAATCGAGGACTGTGCAGAACTGGCCACCTTGACGAAGGCCGCGGGCGCACAGTTTGTGATGGCAGTTCATCCGCTAGCGGCAGGCCTTCTGGCTTCAGCGGCAGAGTGTGGCGCCGATATAGCTTGTGGCGAAGGCCAAGCCCTCGGCATGCCGCTGTCCTTTGGCGGCCCTTACTTAGGCTTTATCGCCTGCAGCAGTTCGCTGATGCGCCAACTGCCAGGCCGTATCGTGGGTCAGACTCAGGACTCTGAAGGCCGCCGCGCCTTTGTCCTGACCTTGCAAGCAAGAGAACAGCATATCCGCCGCGAAAAGGCTGGCAGCAACATTTGTACCAACCAGGCTCTCTGTGCACTGACTGCATCCGCTTATCTGGCGGCCATCGGGCCTGAAGGCTTAGAGCAAGTGGCTCGCCTCTGCTACGAAAAAGCCCACTATCTGGCGCAGGGGCTGGCAGCCCTACCAGGTTTTGAACTGCTGAACAAGGGGCCATTCTTCCACGAATTTGTTACCCGTTGCAGTTGGCCAGCGGAGCAGATTGAGGCACTTTTGGCCGAGCAGGGTATCCAAGCAGGCCTGCCTTTGGATGAAAAGACCGCGGCGCGAATGGGGCAGCGGGCCTTCGTTGCGCCTTTTGAGGGTGGCATGCTCTGGTGCGTGACGGAGTTGGTCACGAGAGCCGAAATCGATCGGGTCTTGGCCTGTCTCAGCAATATGACAAAGGGGGCGACGAAATGAGCCAAGTGAGCATGAAGAAAACGCTGCCCTTGCTTTTTGAGCGCAGCCAGCAAGGACGCCATCTCTCCATTTTTCCAGCTTCGGATGTGCCGTCTGCTGAGGTGCTTCCTAAAACCCTGCAACGCCGACAAAAGGCGCTTTTACCTGAGCTTTCTGAAACGGAAATCAGCCGACACTATTCGGCCCTCGAAAGGGCGAGCTTTGGGGTTAACCAGGGCTTTTTCCCCTTGGGCTCTTGTACGATGAAGTACAACCCCAAAGTCAACGAACAGGTTGCCAAGCTGCCGCATTTTAGTGCCCTGCATCCCTTGTCAGATGAGGCGGACTGCCAGGGCGCTTTGGCGGCGCTTTGCCGCTTGGAGGCCTTGCTTTGCGAGATAACAGGCATGGCGCGTATGAGCTTTCAGCCAGCGGCAGGAGCGCACGGCGAGCTGACGGCCCTCCTCATGATGCGTGCCTACCATGAAGCCAGGGGTGAGGGCGAGCAGCGCCGCAAGATCATCATCCCAGACGCCGCCCATGGCACCAACCCAGCCTCAGCCGCGCGCGCTGGCTTTGAGGTGCTGAATCTGCCTTCCGACGCGCAGGGCCGCGTGGACATGGCTGCCCTCGAAGCAGCCATCGGCGAAGATACGGCAGGCTTGATGCTGACCAACCCCAATACTTTGGGCCTTTTTGATGGCCAAATTGAGGCCATTACGGCAGCTGTCCACCGCGTCGGCGGCCTCTGCTATTACGATGGCGCTAACCTCAATCCCATTATGGGCGTGGTGCGCCCAGGTGATATGGGCTTTGACCTCGTGCATCTCAACTTGCACAAGACCTTTTCGACGCCCCATGGCGGCGGTGGCCCAGGTTCGGGTCCTGTGGGCTGTACAGCTGAGCTGGCTGATTTTCTGCCAGGACCCATGCCTATTTGCTTGCCAGCCGAAGGCGAAGAAGACGAAGCGAAGCTTTGGCAGCAGACGGCGCTTGTGCCACTCGAAGCGGCTGCGGCGAGCCAAAGCCCAAGCCAAACTCAGACCCAGTGCCGCTATGCCCTGGTGCAGCCACCGCAGAGTATCGGCGCAGTGCGGAGCTTCTACGGCAACTTCCTCGTGGCGATTCGAGCCTTGACCTATATTGAAACACTGGGAGCTGAGGGCATCCGCCAAGCCGCTGAGGCGGCCACGATTAACGCCAATTATCTGGCTAGCGCCTTGCGCAAAATGGGCTACAGCATTGTGGGTGACGGCTACTGTATGCATGAGTTTGTCATTTCTTTGGCCGACATCAAAAAGAACTACGGCGTGACGGCCCTAGACATGGCCAAAGCCCTACAGGACCGCGGCATGCATCCGCCGACCATGTATTTTCCCCTCATTGTGCCCGAGGCCCTCATGGTCGAGCCGACCGAAACCGAGTCGCCTGAAATGCTGGATCGGGTTTTGACTCACTTTGAGGAGCTCCTGGCACTGGCCAAGAGCGAGCCCGACAGCTTGCACCAGACGCCACGGACCACCCTTATTGGCCGCCCCGACGAGGTCTTGGCCGCCCGCGAGCCCATCTTGTGCTATACCGAAGACTTAGAGGCTGGCTGTCAGCCTGACCTGCCGCCCTTGTCTGATGCCCAAAACCCACCGCCTAGCGCGCAGCACTGTTGCCTATGATCCGTCACCTTTACATCATCGAAGCCGAAGCCTTTGAGCCCTGGCGCAATATCGCTTTGGAAGCGCACCTGTTGGCTAAGGTCCCCAAAGACAGCCTCGTGCTCTACCTCTGGCAGAACGAGCGGACGGTCGTCATCGGCCGCAACCAGAACCCTTGGCGCGAGTGCCAGGTGGCAGCCCTCGAAAGGGATGGGGGCTATCTGGCTCGCCGCCTGTCGGGAGGAGGCGCTGTCTACCACGACCTGGGCAACTTGAACTTTACTTTTGCCATGCACAAAGTCGACTACGACGTGACCCGACAGCTACAGGTTCTGATCGACGCCTGTGCGCGTCTGGGCCTCAAAGCCGAACGTTCAGGCCGCAATGACGTGACCATTGACGGAGCCAAATTTTCGGGCAATGCCTTTTTTGAGCAAAAAGAGCGCTGCTACCACCACGGCACGATTTTGATCCAAAGCGACAAAGCGGCCATCGCACGTTACCTGACTGTCGACCCGCGCAAAATACAGGGCAAGGGCGTGGCCTCCGTCAAAAGCCGGATTTGTAATCTGACGGACTTTGAGCCAGATTTAACGCCCAGCAAGCTCAAAGCAGCGATGCTGGCCGCCTGCGAAGAGGCCTATGGGCTTGTGGCCAAGCCCTATCCGCTATCCCAAGAAGATCTGGCCGATATAGCTGCTAGGCGGGACTTTTTTGCAGACCCCAATTGGCTTTACGGCCAGACGAAGCCCTTTAACTATGTGTTGGACAAGCGCTTTGCCTGGGGCGGCGTGCGTCTGGAACTCAACGTCGTCGGGGGCCATGTAGAAAATGCAGTGGTCGAGAGCGATGCCTTGGACTGGGCCTTTTTTGCCCAACTGCCTGGCGCCCTAGAGGGGTTGGCTTTTCGACCTGAGACCTTGATAGGAGCCTGCCAGCGTCTGGCCGAAGCGACAACGACTTCTAGCCCAGCGCTCCAAGACCTACAAGACGCGATCCAAAACGATCTCGCCCCAGTGGACGAGAAGCCCTGTGCAGGGGACTGCAGCTGAGGAGGAGAGGCCATGGGCAGTGAGCAAATGAGGCAGACGCAGATCGCTGGCGAAAAGGATCTTATTGTCATTGGGGCAGGTCCTGCTGGCTACAATTTGGCAGCAGAGGCGGCAGGGCGTGGTTTGGACGTCCTCCTGATCGAAAAAAAGAACCTGGGCGGCACTTGTCTCAACCGCGGCTGTATCCCGACCAAGGCCTATTTGGCGCTGTCGGCGCTTTACCGTCGAAGTTTGGAAGCCGAGCGTATGGGCTTGGAGCTGAGCGGCGTCCACCTGAATGTTGCCAAACTGCTGGCTCACAAAAACGACTGTGTCCAACGTTTGCGCGAACAAATCGCCTACCTGCTCGAGCAAAAGGGCGTGACCTTTTTGCAAGGCGAAGCCACCGTATTGGGTGATGGCCTGGTTCAGGTCGAAAGCAGGGGCGATGAGGCAAGCGAGGGCGATTCAGCCAAGACCGCCTCTGAGGCGGCAGCAGAAGATGTAACGGACGCCAAAACCCAAGCGGAACCCAAAGCCAACACGGAAGGGCATACAGAAGGCAATATGGCAGACCAAGCCCCAAAAGTCAGTCTTTGGCGCGCCTTGCGCATTGTGCTTGCGACAGGAGGCGAACCGAAGCCAGCTGAGGCTGTACTAGGCGAGGTGGATTCAGCCCTACTAGCTAGCCCACGCCTGGTGACGAGCGATGACCTTTTGGACGAAGAAAAAGCAGGCCTCCTCCTCCCAGACGGCAGCCTGCCCAAGCAGGTGGCCATCGTCGGCGCAGGCATTATCGGCATGGAGTTCGCCAGCTTTTTCAGCGACTTAGGCCTGATTGTCCATGTTTTTGAGTATCAGGATCAGATCCTAGCCCAACTGGATCAGGATCTCGGCCGAGCCTTGGAGCGCATCCTCAAAAGAAGAGGGGTCAAATTCCTCAAGTCGGTTGAGATCCAAAAAGCCGCGCTCGAAGGCGAAACAGAGCAGGTACAGCTGACTTGGCAAAAAAGGGCGAAGACGGCCAGAATGGCAGAGACGGCCCCCAAGACCAAAGAAGAAAAGGCCAGTTTTGACCTGGTGTTGGTCGCTTCTGGCCGTGAACCCAGGGGTCTTAGCGCGTTGGATCCCAAACTGCTAGCGGCCGAATCAAGGGGCTTTTTGCTCTGCGATGAGCATTACGAAAGTTCCATACCAGGCGTCTATGCCATCGGGGATGTCAGGGCTGGTTCACGACAATTAGCCCATGCTGCAGAAGCAGAAGCCCGCGACTTGTTGGCGCTTTGGCTCGATTTGCCAAGACCCTTGCGCATGGACGTCGTGCCAGCGGTTGTCTATACCGACCCTGAACTGGCAGCCTGTGGTCATAGCGAGGCCTCAGCCCAAGCGGCAGGCCTGGCCTACAAAGTCGCCATGATCCACACCAACAGCAACGGCAAAAGCCTGATCGAGGGCGCTGAGCGGGGTTTCGTCAAGCTGCTTTATGACCCTGAACAGCTTACCCTACTGGGCGCTGCACTCTGTTGTGAACGAGCTGGCGAACTGATTTCAGAGATCAGCCAGGCGATGAGTCGAGGAGCTAGCATGGCAGACTTGGCGGCTGTGATTCGTCCGCATCCGAGTTTTAGCGAGATGATCACGCAAGTGACAGCTGAGTTTCTGGGCTGATTTGAGGCTTACCCCACTGGCCGCCCAAAGAACATGCAGCGCTTACTTTAGTACACAAAAAGGGCGGCTCCAACGTTCATAAAAGATAGAAAGAAATACATGCAAGACAGTCTTTCCCAAACACCGACATCACCCACCAAAGCCGAGGCAGGATACCACGGCATTGTGCCAGCCTTTTACACCTGCTACGACGAAAAGGGAGCCTTGTCGATTGAGCGCTGCCAGCTCCTCGCGCACCACTTGCAAGCGCAAGGCGTTCATGGCCTATATGTAGGCGGTTCTTCGGGCGAGTGCATCTATCTCAGCGTGCCCGAGCGCAAGCGCCTGCTAGAGGCCGTGGTGGAGGCGGTCGGTGAAGAGCTTTTTATCATTGCGCATGTCGCCTGTAACAATACGGCAGATACGGTCGAGCTAGCAGCCCACGCCAACAGCCTCGGAGTTCGTGCTATTGCAGCCATACCGCCCATTTATTTTCGTCTTTCGGATGCAGCCATCGCTGCTTACTGGCAAGCGGCAAGCGAGGCGGCGCCTGATTGCGATTTCTTCATCTACAACATCCCCCAACTGGCAGGGGTGGAGTTGAG
>JAEZYR010000080.1 GCA_023442635.1 Bacillota bacterium
GCTTGATGTAGAGCCTTTGGCGTCTTGCCCTGCTGGTCCTCAAGAAATCAGGATTTTCTTAGAGCCTCACAGCTCTTCGCAGCCAGCTGAAGGAAAATTTCAAGCGAGTTATAGCCTCACAGTCGACGTGCTAGACCTCGAAGCTCAGCAGGCCAAGGTTTTGCATACCGAGTGGTTTCACTGCGATGCGCTCGCCAACTACTATCATGTCGAGCCCTGGTCTGAAGCCCACTGGGATCTGGTTGAGCGCTTTATTGCTCTCGGCGTAAAGCGCGGCCTGAACATGTTGCTGACGCCCATTTTCACCCCTCCACTGGATACGGCGATCGGAACAGAGCGCCTCACGACCCAACTTGTCGAGGTTTTCGAAGAGGGCGAAGGACAATGGACCTTTGATTTCTCACGTCTGGATCGCTGGATGCAGATGGCTCAGCGCCTGGGCATTAAGCGTCTCGAAATGTCACATCTCTTTACACAGTGGGGTTTGGCCGCCGCTCCCAAAATTATGGTGCATACGCGAGATGGCCAAATCATCCGCCGTTTTGGTTGGGATACCCCTTCAGATGGCGAAGCCTACACCGCCTTCTTGACGGCCTTTTTGCCTCAACTGTGCAAGCATCTAGATCAGAGCCCTTACGCTGGGCTTTGCACCTTCCACGTTTCAGATGAACCAGGCAAGCGAGACTTGGATCGCTACCGCCACTGTCGCAGCCTCGTAGCAAGCCTTATCGGTGATTATCAGCTGACAGACGCGCTTTCAGATTTCAGTTTTTACAGCGAGGGTCTCGTCACTCAACCCATCGTGGCCTCCAATCATATTCAGCCCTTTATTGATCATGAAGTGCCTGGGGTCTGGGTCTATTACTGCTGTTCACAGCACGTTGGCATGTCCAACCGCTTTATCTCGATGCCCAATGCGCGCAACCGCCTCCTCGGCTGGCAGATCTACTTCTACCAGTTAGAAGGCTTCCTCCATTGGGGCTACAACTTCTACAACAGCCAGTACTCCCTGCGGCCTATCGATCCGTGGAAAGTCAGCTCGGCCGACCGCGGTTTTCCACCTGGAGATGCCTTTTTGGTCTATCCTGGAGAGTATGGAGAGCCCATCGATTCGATCCGCCATATGACCTTGTCAGATGCCTGGCAGGACTTGGCTGCTTTGCAACAACTTGAGTCTTTTATCGGGCGCTCAGCCGTCCTAGACCTGATCCGCGAGGGCTTCGGCCATGACCTGAGTTTTGATGTTCAGCCCTCCGAGCTAGCATGCTTGGATCAGGTACGCGCAAAGCTTAACGAACGTCTTGCCAGCTGCTGTCAGGAGAAAAAGTAATGAGTGCCGCCTGGAACGCCAGGGAATCTTGGCAAAGTCGCAGCCCTCAAGGGGCGAGCCAAAACCCAGGTCTGGATACGCTGCCAGGCGCAAGTCAAGGTCAACCCCTGCCATCTAGCGACGAAAAGCAAACACGCGAACAGCGCCTTGCCCTGCTGCGCCAAGCAGGACACATGCTGGATGCCGTTCGGCAGAATATTCAGCAAGTCATGGTCGGCAAGGATAGCGCTATCGACGCCTTATTGATCGTGCTTCTGAGCGAGGGACATGCGCTCGTCGAAGATGTACCAGGCATCGGCAAATCAACGCTGGTTTCCGCCCTCGCGCGCTCACTCGGCTTGCATTTTCGGCGCATTCAATTTACGCCCGACGTCATGCCCAGCGATTTGACGGGCTACTCTGTCTACAATCAGCACAGCGCGAACTTTGACTTTCATGAAGGCCTCCTGATGAGTGAGATTGTCTTGGCCGACGAACTCAATCGCGCGACGCCGAAGACCCAGTCCGCCTTGCTAGAAGCTATGCAGGAGCGACAGCTATCTGTTGATGGCAAGTCCCTCCCCCTACCGCAGCCCTTTTTGGTGCTGGCAACCCAAAACCCAGTTGAGCAAGCTGGAACCTACCCCTTACCTGAAGCTCAGCTAGATCGTTTCTGTTTGTGTATCAAGCTGGGCTACCCAGACTTGGCTGATGAGGCGGAAATCTACCGTCGGCACCTGGCCGGTCAGAATGAGCAGCAACTCCAAGCCGTCCTCCAAAAAGAAGACGTGCAGTGGCTCCAAGGCCTAAGCCGCCAAATTTATGTGGCCGACAGCCTCCACCAGTACATTGCCCAGTTGGCCGCCGCCTCAAGACAGCTGCCTGAGTTAAGTTTAGGCGCCAGCCCTCGCGCGGCTCTCATGCTACTGCGCGCCAGCCAAAGCCGAGCCTTGCTCGAGGGTCGTGGTTTTGTGACACCAGACGACTGCCGTGCCCTACTTGATATGTGCTGGAGCCATCGCCTCTTGCTGACCCCAGACGCCCGCCTGAGCGGCCAGAGCAGTTCAGAGCAGATTGAACGCCTTCTGCAACAGGTTCCAGTTCCGCGCAACTAAGGATCCATGACACGCCGCCTTTTTTTCTATCTGCTCCTGTTGTTCGTCTGCTACCTGACGATGAACTACAGCCAGCATACGCAGCTGCTTTATCTGCTCTTTGCGTTGTGCCTTCTACCCTTATTTTCTTTGGCCTATCTCATCATCCAGGCTCAGACCCTCCGCATCCACCAGCGCTTTGAGTCAGATCAAAAAGAACGCGATACCCATATCCTGCTCTATATCGAAGTCGAGCGCCGCTGTCCCTTGCCCCTCTTTGCCTTAGAGCTAGAGACCCGAACGCCTCCATGGCCAGAAGCTCTAGGCATCGGCCACGCGCCAGATAGCAACTCAAAGGCCCATGCTGGCAGGACATCAGCCCGTGATGAGCGACGAGCTAGGCGTCGGCTTCATTGGTATCGTCGGGGCGATCGAGCCGTGCTGCGCCTTCAAGCTGCCGCTTTCGAAGAGGCTATTTTGGCCGTGGCTGTCGATATACCTCACCACGGCCGCTATCAGTTGGGGATCGAGCGCGCTCATCTAGAAGATCCTCTGGGCTTCTTTCGTTTCGGTGTTTCACGTCGTTTGACGCCCAAGCCCTTGCAGCTCAATGTTCTCCCCCTTGCTCATTTGGATCCCGCCTGCACCGCTCTCATTCGGACGCTTGAGGATGAGCAACCGCGACTGAATCAACAAATTTCGACCGAACTCGACGAAGTCGCCCGTCTGCGCCCTTACCGCCCAGGGGACTCGCTGAAGCTGATCCATTGGAGTGTGTCTAGCCACTTGAGGCAATTGCAAGTGCGTGAATTTGCTCTGCCACAGCAGCCAGCCTCTATTTTGCTCGTAGAGGGTCTTTACGGTTCTCTTGACCAAGCTATACGTTGGCAGCTAGCGGATTTGGCAGCGGATACAGCCGCTAGCCTTAGCACGCGCTTATGTGCCCACGGTCAGCATCTGCGGCTCTACCTTCCAGCCATTGCCCAAGAAGATCTTGTGGTCGAAGAGGCCAGCCCTGAGCAGCGCCTGAACCTGGCAGCCTTTGCCTTACGTCAAACCCGAATCCTAGCCCACCATCAGTTGGAATCTAGCGACCAGGGGCAGCTTTTCAGGCGAAAAGACAGAGCTAAATCCGATTCAAAAAACAGCCCTCTAAGGCCAAGTGTACCTCCTACACCTGAAGGCAACGCAGGGTCTGCTCCTGTCTACTCGCTTGCAGACTCACCCCATTTACAAGCTTGCTTCCACTGTTTGCAGTACCAGCTCCCCCAGCAGCTGAGCTATGTGTACTTGCTCTTCTTGACACTCGAAGACGCCCACGTTGCGGCTTGTCGCCAACTCGTTATCCGCACAGAGCGTCTCTATGTATTGACCTTGCAGCCAGCCGACGTGGCGCGACTCGGCCTAGGTTCTGCCGAGCAGCAAGCCAAGCAAATCGCCGCCCTTCGCTCAGCCAAAGCCGTTGTTCTAGAACTGGCTCTGCCGTCTTCATTTATGACATCACTCCCCCAGGGATCGCCTGATGCTGATTCTTATCCCATAAGTGAAGAAAGTCTCACTAAGGCCAACTCGCTTTGGACCAAGGAGAAGCCAGAAGGGAGGCCAGCATCACGATGACAGAAAAAAATGACAGTAAATCCCTAAGCCAGCCTTGGCTACAAACTTTTCCAAGCAAAAAAATCCAACAAGCTTTGCTGCAACTCCTACCTGCTTGGCTCTTTGCGCTGACGCTCTCGTCCTGTCTAGCGCCTGCCTTTCACCTGCATTTTCACCTTGTTTCAGCCTTGTTTTGGAGCGCTGCTATCCTCCTCGCGCTCGCCCTTTTGACCTGGGGGCTCAAGCGCCTCCTGGCCTGTCTTTTGGGGCTCTTTTTGTTGCTGTTGCTGGGCTTGCTCCAACAAAAGCAGCTTTTTTCTGCCTGGCAGCATCTCTTTCATGACCTGGCGAATGGTCAGACCCCCATCCTAGCTGAGCGCCTGCTCATCAGCTTTTGCTGTTTGCCAGCCTACCTGCTTGCTGGCCGTTTTTTGCGGCCTTGGCTCAGCCTTCTGACGGCGCTTTTGGCGCTGGCCTTTGTCTTGCGCACAAATCCACAACAAAATCTCTGGCTCCCCATCACCTTGTTCATCCTTATCGCGATTTGGGTCGCCTTCTTGCGCCAACAAAAACAACCTAGCGACCTCCAAGCCGCCCATCCCTTTCGCCTTCGCCTCGAAACATTGGCTCTGGCCGTGGGCATTGCAGCCTTGACCATCTTGCCTGCCCTTGCGCTTTCGCGGCTATTCAAGCCTCATGACCTATACAACGCTCAGGCCTATGCCTTTGTCGATGATCTCGTCTATATGCTGCCCCAAAATCTGATGGAGCCTTACCGCTTTCAGGTGTTTAGCATCCGTGATGCAGGCTACTACCCCTATGGGAACCGCCTAGGTGGGCCTGTGGAACTTGAGCACAACCCCGTCTTGAGCATCCAAGGCACAACAGGAGGCCATCTCCGTGGCCAATCTCGCCGTATCTATACAGGCCAGCTTTGGGAAGTTGACCCTGAACAGAATAGCTTTCGCCTAGATAATCCCCTCTTTAACCAGCAGCGCCATCAGATTTGGCCATCCCTCCACCAACCTACCGCCCTGCGTCTCCTTGAAGCAGGTGATGTGCAACCCCGTGCCCTACGCTACACCGTGACGATGCATAATCAGCGCCTGCAGACCCTCTTTGTGTCCGGGCGCTTGCAGTCCGCTGAGCGCCTCAGTGACATCGACCCTAAGCAATTGGCCGAAAATGAAATCGACCGCGAAGACGCACGCGCTCAATCTGAAGAAAGCCAGGATCCCAGACCGCACCGCGAAGGACGTTCTGACCTGATTTTTCTAGATGCCTCTGGTACCGTCAATGCGACTGCTCGCCTCCCCATCGGCGCGCGTTACAGCATTCAAGCCGACCTAGTAGACTGGAATCATTGGCTCGAACATTTTGCTGGCTCCAAAGAAGCCCAAGACCTTAGCAAAGCCGCCCTCACTGACGAAACGAAGGCCTACCTGCAGCTCCCAGACAGCTCAGCCTACGCCGAGGGCAGTTTGCTTCGCAAAGCTGCCTACGATATAGCCGTTCGAGGTGCTCAATCGCTTCACTTCAAGGCTGGTGATCCCTCTTCTTATGAGGTGGAAGGGGCGCAGGATCCCGACAAGCTTCCTCAAGACAAGGCCAGTCAGATCCTGCGTTTACAGCGCTGGCTACAGCAAATGGAATATAGCCTGACGCCTAATAATCTGCCCGAGTCCAGCGATTTTGTGGAAGCTTTTTTAGCAGAACAAAAGGGCTATTGCACTTACTTTGCTTCAGCCTTGACGGTTTTAGCTAGAACTTTGGGTATACCTGCCCGCTATGTCGAGGGCTACCTTTTGAGCGCCAATGACGAGCAAGCCCTTCAGTTCCAGAAGCCCTACCTTTTGACGCAAAAAAACGCCCACGCATGGTCTGAGATCTACTTTGAAGGCCTAGGTTGGGTTCTGGTTGATGCGACCCCCATTGCGGGCTTACAGGCAACGCAGCCGAAAGAAACAGAAAGTACCAAAAACAGCCAAGAAAGTCGTGCTACAACAACAGCGCCCAGCAGCAGTCCAAGCAAACGCCCAAGTCAGACGCCGACTGTCAGCAGTCAGGAGCACGGGGGCAAAAATAGCCAGTCCCAGGCTATGAGTGAGCCCTCCACCTCGTCGTCCTCAGCGTCAAGACTTGGCCCTTGGTGGCTCTTAATCCTCAGCCTGCCATTGCTCCTCTTGCTCGCCTGGTTCTTGCACCACCGCTTGCAATATTGGTCTTCCTTGCGCCACGCCACCTACTTGCTGGCCTCTCGCCCACAGGATGCACCGAGGTCTTTGATCCTGACCTATGCCAAAGCGCTGGAGAGCATCCTGCTGACATTAGCCCAAGACCAGTACCAACATCGCTCGGCAGCCCTCCCCTTAGGCAGCTATTGGCGAGAACTGCTGGCTCCCACAAAGCTAAGTCCAAAAGTCGCAGATGCGATGATCCAGATCCTCGAAGCACTCTACTACGATAAACCTGAAATGAGC
>JAEZYR010000096.1 GCA_023442635.1 Bacillota bacterium
TTTGGCCTCAATCATCAAACAACAGCGCCTCTATCTATGGAAATTTATGCTTGCTGCTTTGCATAGACGAAAAAGTCCAAGGAAATGATGGCGTTTTAATAAAAAGAGCCAGAGCAGCGTCAAGTTCACCTGCCCTGACTCTGTTTGAAAAGGCGACTGCAGCGCTCAGCTTTGCTCGCAGATGTGTTTGGGGATGGGCTCGAAAACTTTTTCGCGCTGAGCGAAGATACCAGGGCGGTCGAGCTGACCTGCGCCGCTTACGGCTTGCCCCTCTGCATGAATACAGGGATCGGCGTAGGCGGCAAACCAAGCTGTGATGGCCTTCTGGCATTCGGCTATGCGAGCTTGCTGAGCTGCTTCGTCAATCAAATTGCACTGTTCTTCAGGATCTGAGACAAGGTCGTAGTATTCGTGAGGACCATAAGCGCCTCGCCAAACATATTTGTCACGGGCCGTGCGCAGCATGCGTGTAAAGCCGTATTCATCACAGACCAGCAGGGGGCGGTCGCTGCTTTTCCCCTCGACGCCTCTAGCCCCAGGCTTAACCTGTAACCCAAACGAAGCCTCCAAGCTAGCTTTCAGCATTCCTTTAGTCTCGCTCTTTTCAGGCTGCCCCCTCAAGCAGGAGGCGAAAGAAGAGCCTGGCATACGGGCGATCTGCTGCAAGTAGGCCTCTGACAGGGCAGGATTGGGGCTTGTTGGATGGGCGAGCGCCTCACTTAGAGGCCCCTCAAGATGGAGCAAGTCGCGCAAGGTGTGGATGATGTCATACTGACTCCACAAGCCCCTTTCGACATGTTCTTGCGCGAGACCCAAGCCAGGCGCGCTGATCAGACAGGGCACTTTTACGCTGCTATCAAACATATTAAACGGAAAGCTTGCATTGCCCTTGCCCCAGAGTCCGTGATGCCCCATGGACATGCCGTTGTCGCCCATAAAGATAATCAATGTGCGATCCAGCTCACCAGCTTTTTCTAGGCGAGACAAGACACGGCCAATGTTTTGATCCATGGCGGTGATGGCGGTGTAGTAACCGCGCACGAGGTCTTGGCGCTCTTGCTCCGATTTGGGATAAGGGGCGGAGGCAACCTGCCAGGGATGGAGGGGGGTGTTGGGCGTAGACTCAAAAGGGCAGCCTTCATAGAGGTCCCAGACCTCTGCAGGATGTTCGCTCCGATCCCAGGGACTATGGGGAGCGGTGTAGTGTAAGGAGAGGTACCAAGGCTGCTCTGGCTTGGCCAGAAGCTCGTCGAGGTCTTCCAGGGCTCGGTCGGTGATCCAATCACTGATGTACTGCGTATTCCATTGAATCTGCCCATTTTCCACGACGTCTGAACCGTAATAGTGGCAGCCGCCGCGACCAATGCTGTGCCAACTGGTGAAGCCATGCTGAAGGCGCAGGCTATCGCCCAAATGCCACTTGCCCGCCAAACGCAATTCGTAGCCATTCTCGCGCAAAAGATCCGTATAAGTGAAAAAAGCATCCAGATAGCCGATTGGCCGATGCTCAGCTGAAAAATAGCTTTTGAAATAGGGATGCCCTTCTAGATGGCTCAGTTGGCTAGCGTCTTGGTTGCCTCCTTTGAGCCAATCCAAGACGCCATGGCTCGAGGGCATGAGGCCAGTGAGGAGGCTAGCCCGAGCTGGTGAACAGACGGGGGAGGCACAGAAAAAGTTCTCAAAACGTGTGCCCCGCTCGGCCAAACGATCTAAGTTAGGGGTGATGACTTCCTTATTGCCTGCTGAGCCCAGAGCCCAAGCGCCATGGTCATCTGAAAGGATGAAGAGGACATTCGGCCGCTGCGCAGAGCCCTCGGCAGAGCCGGGGGCTCTGCCCTGAGCAGAACTGGGGGCTCTGCCGAGGGCGCTCGCTGAAGAAGGGGCAAGGTCAGGGGCTAGACTTGAAGCGTCGCTGTGCTGATTGGCTGTGGGCATAAACATCGTAAACTCCTCTAGTGGCACGCAATGTGAGCTGCTTTCCTTTGATTCTCGCCTCGTTCGTGAGCCTGTCAAGCCAAATGATAAAAGTTCATAAAATGAAACTTGCAATCAAGAAAAAAATACCATACTCTCTGAACAAGCAGGTGTTAGAATGACGATAATTTTCCGTATATTCATGCAGTGCATATGTAAAAATCGCACGAAAACCTGGGTTTTATCTGAGCACACCTGTTCCACAGGAAGTAGGGGGTAGAAATAATGAGTTTGCCGAAATCCAGTCGATGGCATTCAGCCAAGCTCAATTTGAGGCGAAATTGGGACATGTATCTGTTGATATTGCCACTTATCGTGATCTTTATCCTATTCAGATACGCACCCATGTATGGCATACAGATTGCCTTTCGCCGCTTCCGCGCCGTAGATGGCATACTCGGAAGCCAGTGGATTGGATTGGATAATTTCATCCGCTTTATTAAGAATTACCAGTTTAGCCAAACGGTTTTTAACACGATTAGACTTTCGCTCCTGAGTTTGGCGCTGGGCTTCTTTCCTCCTATTTGCCTAGCTCTTTTGCTCAATCAGATGGACAATGTCCGCTACCGCAAGACGGTTCAGACCATTTCCTATGTGCCACACTTCATTTCGACGGTGGTCATGGTCTCCATTCTTTTTGTGTTCCTTTCGCCTGTCAGTGGCCCGATTAACCGCGTCATGATGATGTTGGGCATTCAACGCCAAAACTTCATGGGCAGCCCGAAGCTCTTCCCCTGGGTCTATGTGCTTTCGGGTATTTGGCAGAGCGCTGGTTATTCAGCCATCTTGTATATAGCGACCTTGACTTCAGTTGACTCAAGCTACTACGAAGCGGCGATGGTGGACGGCGCGAACAAATGGCAGCGCATGATCTATATCGAGCTGCCCTTCTTGCTGCCCATTATCACGACGATGTTTATTCTGAATGCAGGGCGCATTATCAGTATTGGTTACGAAAAGGTCTTCTTGATGCAGACGCCACTCAACTTGCAGACGAGTGAAATTATTTCCACTTATGTGTATAAGGTGGGTCTGATTCAGCAGGACTTCTCCTATTCGACGGCCGTCAGTTTGTTCACCAATCTGATCAACTTAGCCATGCTCTTGCTGGTGAATACCGTGACCCGCCGCCTGAGTCGCGAGAATGCTTTGTGGTGAGGGAGAAGCGCTATGTTGAACATTGGACGTAATCGCAAGAACAAACTCAAACTGTCGGGTAGTGACTTGGTTTTTACCATTGCCAACTATCTGATCCTAACCGTCGTCCTCTTGGCTGTACTCTATCCGCTATGGTTTATTTTGATCGCCTCGATCTCGAACCCCGACCAGGTGGCCACGGGCAAGGTTCTTCTCTTGCCTAAGGGCGTTAACTTTGACGGCTATGATCGCGTCTTTTCGTACAGTCAAGTCTGGCGGGGCTTTGCAAACTCTTTGCTCTATACGGCTCTCTATGTCGTGATCAGCACCTACCTGACCTTGACGGGCGGTTATTTTCTTAGCCGCAAAGATGTCATCGGCAATCGCGTGATGACGGGCTTCTTCCTTTTCACCATGTTCTTTGGAGGCGGCTTGATCCCGACCTACTTGATCGTCGATGGACTCAAAATGACCGACACCATGTGGGCGCTTATCATCCCTGGATCGGTCTCGGTCTACAACATGATCATCACCCGCTCCTTCTTCTTGTCGAGTCTGCCCTCAGAACTGCGAGAGGCAGCGACGATAGACGGCTGTGGCAACCTGCGCTTCTTCTTTGCGATAGCCCTGCCGCTGTCGACCACCATCATCGCCGTCTTGGCGCTCTTCCATGCGGTGGCACAGTGGAATGCCTACTTCGATGCCATGATTTACATCCGCGATAAGAACAAGGCGCCTTTGCAGATCGTGTTGCGCAATATCCTGATCATGAACACGGTCGATACAGGCGTGGTCGATGACGCCGCTAGTGTCGATGCCCGCCAGCGCATCGCGGACTTGCTCAAGTACGTGCTGATCATTGTGGCCAGCGTGCCGATGCTCTTGCTCTATCCGTTCATTCAGCGCTACTTTGTTAAGGGCGTCATGATTGGTGCGGTCAAGGGCTAAGGCCAGAACAGAGGCGCCCTAGTCTAGCTGGTCTAGCGGCGGCTCACAGAATGTAAGCAAGTACCTGCAAAAGCAGGTGCTGCAGCCAGTCGAGAGAAAGTTCGGCCGGCTTAGATAGAGGAGGAACATTATGAAGAAACAGCTGCTAGCCAGCATGGGGATTGCCCTCAGCTTGTGTTTGGCGCTCACGGCCTGCGGCGGAGGCGGCAAGTCGGGTAGCAAGGACAAGCAGCCAGCCCAAGCTTCAGGCTCAGGCGCTGCGAACGATGGCAAACCGGCTCATTACCGCATCATGATCCCTGTTATGCCCCAGTTCAATGGTGACTTTAAGGACATGCCTATTGTCAAACAGATCACCCAAGAAGCGGGCGTTGAGATCGAGTTTGAGCAAGTCGGTGATGCCGCGGCCCAAGAAACCAAGAACATCGCCATTTCAACAGGCAATATGCCCGATGCCTTCTTGGGTCTCGTTGGCGAGAGCGACATTCGCCAGAACCGTGAGCTCTTCATGGTGCTGAACGACGCTGTCGAAAAATATCCCAACGTCAGCAAGCTCTTGGCGGACAACCCAGAAGCGAAGCAGTTCCTGCGCTTTGACGATGGCAACATCTATTCCTTCCCCTTCGTCCAGGAGCGCGACTACGAGACCTTCCCAGATCAGCTGTGGCTCAACAAGGCCTGGCTCGACAAGCTCAACCTGAAGACGCCCGAGACCTTGGATGAGTTCGCAGATGTTCTGCGCGCCTTCAAGACGAAAGATCCCAATGGCAATGGCGAGGCTGACGAAGTGCCGCTGAGCATGATGCTCACCCACAACTATTTTGGCTTCTACTCCCTTTACGGCCTCTTTGGTCGCGTGGATGAGCCCTCACACTTGGCCATGGAAAACAAGAAGATCGTTTTCACGGCGGACAAGGACGAGTGGAAAGAAGCCACCAAGTGGTTTGCTGGCCTGTACAAAGAAGGCCTTTTGGACGAAGAAGGCTTCACCCAGGATCGCAGCAGCCTCTTTGCTAAGGGCAAGGCAGAGACGCCCGTTATCGGTGCTGTCAGTGCTTTCTTGATCGAGAACGTGGTCGGCCTCGAGCGCGCCAAACAGTATGAGAATGTCGTGCTCAAAGGCAAGGATGGCAAGAAGTTCTTGCGCTACAGTGAGTATCCTATCCAGAGCCGTACCAACTCCGTTATCAACGCCAAGCTCCAAAATCCAGAACCCCTGCTGCGCTTCTTCGACACTTGCTTGGATCAGAGCAAGAACTATCCGCTGCAGACGGTCTTTGGCCTGATCGGCAAACAAATCGAGGAGACTGGCGACAACAAGAAGCCCTATCGCTTTGCCACACCACCAGATGGCTTGGGCTACGATGAGTATCGCTATCAGGATGCGCCTGCTCGCTTCCCCACCTACCTCACGCGTCAGGTTTGGGAATCCATTGAGCACGCAGAGCCCATCGCTCGCAAAGAGGCCATCCTTGAGGCCAATCGCGACAATCTGCAGAAGGACAGCATCCCACCGATTCTCTTTACGGATGAAGAGGGCCGTGAGTTGGCAGATATTACCTCGGCCATCAATGACTTCGTCAAGCAGCAACAGTCCCTCTGGATCACAGGACAGTCGGATATCGATGCTGACTGGGAAAGCTACAAGCAGCGTCTGAATGACATGGGTCTGACGCGCATGCTCGAGATCTACCAGCAGGCGACAGATCGCTACTTCAAGAACTAAGTAGCTTGCTTGTCCGATAGGAACTTCGGGCTGCCTAGAAGCTTAGGCTTCTAGGCAGTTCCTTTTAGGTTTAATATACAGCGTAAATAGAGGATCGGGAGGTAGAGAATGTCGCTCGAGAAGATGACAAGTACGCAAGAAAATGAGAAGGGACAACGCAAGCCCAGACAGCTTGTTTTTGTCATGGTCGATACGCAGCGCTGGGATATGGTGGGCTGCTACGGCAACAAAGACATGCATACGCCAGGCATTGATGGCTTGGCAGCGAGAGGCCTCCTTTTTGAAAAGGCTTACAGCTGTCAGCCCGTTTGTGGCCCTGCTCGTTCGGCTATTTTCACGGGATTTTTCCCACATAGCAATGGTAGCTGGGGCAACTCCATGCCCTTGGGAGCTAATGTCCGCACGGTAGGTCGCCGCCTCCAAGACGCAGGGGTTCAGACGGCTTACATTGGCAAGTACCACCTAGATGGTGGCGATTACTTTGGACTCGGCAAGTCAGATGGCGATTGGGATCCAGAGACCTGGTACGATATGCGCAATTATCTTGAGGAGCTGGGCTCAGATGAAGAGCGCTATCGCTCGCGCCAGACAGGCATCATGCTCAAAGAAGAGGTGAAGCCAGAAGAGACTTTCTGCTACCGTATGACGGAACGCGCGATCGCCTACATGCAGGCGCACCAGAATGAAGACTACTTGCTGGTGGTGTCCTACGATGAGCCGCATGGTCCGAGCTTGTGCCCTGAGCCTTACGCGTCGATGTACAAAGACTATTGCTTCCCCAAAGGACCCGCCATTTGGGATGACCTGAAGGACAAGCCCGATTACCAGCGCGTTTGGTCGAATGGCCATGAACATGACGACAAGGACAGCCTAGAGATCCGCGCCCGTTTCTTACTCGGATGCAACAGCTATGTCGACAGCCAAATCGACCGCCTCCACAAGGCCATCCAGGAACTGGCCGGGGATGCCATGATCATCTACACCAGCGACCATGGCGACTTTATGCATGGGCACTCGCTTTCGGCCAAGGGTCCGGCCATCTACGAAGAAATCACGCATGTGCCCCTGATTATTGTTGATCCTGAGCATCCTGAACCCAGACGGACGCAGCAACTGGCCAGCCACATTGACATGACCCCAACGATGCTGGCACATTTCGGCGTCAAGCAACCTGAGCAGATCGAGGGGCGACCTTTGCAGGCGCTTGTGGCAGATGCTTCGGCTACTGTTAACGAAGAAATTTTCATGGAGTTTGGCCGCTATGAGATCGATCACGATGGCTTTGGTGGCTTCCAGCCTTTGAGGGCTATTTATGATGGCCGCTACAAGCTCTCGATCAATCTTCTGTCTGGTGATGAGCTCTACGACATGCAAGAAGATCCAGGCGAGGTCAAGAACCTCATTGAGGCTGAAGAGACAGCCGAGATTCGCAACGACCTACACGATCGTTTGCTGGCTTGGATGGATCGCACGAGGGATCCCTTCCGTGGCTACTATTGGGAAAATCGCCCCTGGCGCAAAGATGCCCCAGCACCCTCTTGGGACAACCATTACATGACGCGCCAGCGTGTGGACTCGGCCTACGAGGCACGGCAGCTCGACTACTCAACGGGTCTAGAAATTATCGAGGCCACAAGATTTAAGACGGGGCGCTACCCAGTAGAGTATCAGGACTATCTCAAGCAGCTTCAGACCGAAGAAGATGCGAAGTTGAGTCAGGATTGAGGATCTAGAAACAGCGAAGTCTCCTAGATCAGAAGCCGCTAGACCCTAGAGGCGCAGTACTTAAAAAAGAAGCCCACGCTGGCACATCCAGGCGTGGGCTTCTTTTGATGATGCTGTGGCTAGGGGGATTATTTGGCGGCACAGAAAACCGTATTTTCGTAAGTCGCTACTTTGTTGAGGCTTTGCCACCAACTGCTGGCATTGTAGGCCGTACGTGTGCAGAAGTAGTAGACGTTGCGACCAAAAGCCGTCTTGCCATCCAGTGCGTCGAGGGCGGCTTGTTTTCTTTCGCCTGTGAGCTGGCGATTGCGCCAGGCTCCAGTCTTATACGGGGTAAATTGGCCCGGCGCACTCAAAACAGCCTGCATGGAGCTACCTTCTCGGAGCACGCGATTGACCATGACTTGAGCGATCATCAGAACGCCATCATAACCCCAACTGCCGCCTGCTTCGGCTGCGACCATTCCGAGGTACAAGTCGAGTTCTTCAGGGCTTATCCAACCATAGACTGTACGGCGGTTACCCTTTTCATCGATTTGAGCGCTTGAGGCTTGCGCAGCTTTGGCTGGAGAAGAAGGCTTGTCGCCCTTAGCATTCTCTTCGGACTTTTCTTGGGGCTTCGCTTTGGCCTCGCTAGAGCTAGCCTGGCTGGGAGCACTTGCTGCTTGGTTTGGTGCTGGGCTAGGCGAGCTTGCTTTGGCTTGCTCTTTTGGACTCGAAAGCTGGGGGATTTTCAAAGACATGCCAGGCAAAATAAGGCTGTTTGGCTGAAGATGATTGGCTTGGCAAATTAAGGTGTAAGGGATATTGAAGCGACGCCCAATGGCCCAGAAAGAATCACCAGCTTGTACGGTATAAGTCTGCCCCTGTTGGGTTTGAGATGGACTGCTGGCGGCTGTCTTGATTTGTGTGTCGGAGGTGCGTGTGCCTTGCCCAGACGCCTGAGACGTACTCGGGCTAGCCTTGGAGCTAGGGATGACGAGCTGATCGCCTGGATAGATGATGTCTCGTGGTCCGCAGTTATTGGCCTGGGCTAGGTGGAGGTAATTGAGGCCGAACTGGCGCGCGATGCTCCACCAACTATCGCCAGCCTTGACGGTATAGCTCTGTTGCCCTGCCTTGGAACGACCTTCCTGTGCGGAGGCAAAAGGTAGGGTGAGTTGGGAGGAGGCTTGATTGCGCGATGGATAGACCTGCTTCCCCCCTTCGTCATAGACCTGGTAGCCCTTGAGGCTGTGAACGGCGCGAATGGCGTAGTCTAGATTGACATAAGCCCCAGCTTGGCTGGCGACGTCTGACCAGCTGCGCCGCAGACGATAGAGGTGTTCGGCAGCATGATTGCTTTGAACCAAGATGCCTGAGCCTAGGCAAAAGCTGAGTAGGCAGAGCCAGGCTCGCCTTTCTTTTCGTTTAGCTTGAAAAAACTTCATCAACACGATGGGATCCTTTCTGCGGAGACGGTGACAACTCTGCTGCCGCCATCCCTTCTCGTTGAAAGTTTGCTGTTCTTGCTAGATATCAACCTGAAGTCCAAACAGGATAATGGCTTTAGCTTATCAGCAAGATTGCGATAATATTACAAAAAACCAGCAAAATTCGGCAAATTTTGACGCACTCGAGCGAGGGAAGAATCACAATGAAAGATAGTCCATCCCTGCGTAAAGAAAATAAAGATCTGCCGAATTTTTAGCTATTATTGGTACATCGCCTAAATATGTCTGCTACTTAGTAGGCCTCGATTAAATATAAAAATTAGGATGCAAACAGAAAGTGCACCGTGCAATAAAAATATAAATCAACTGAAAGATATTTCGCTAATAAGCAACCGTAAAATTGCAAATCGATCTAAAGTGAAGTTTTAGATTATTTTATAGTGATTAAAATGCTGCAAAAAAGCCCCGCTCAAGCGCCCAAATGCGCCATGCCGAGCGCTCTTCATCCGATAGACTGCAGTCCATAATCGTCAATCGCATCAAGGAGGCCATCAGGATGATTCATTATGGAAGTACATTGCAGGAACGCTGCCAGGAGAAGCAGGGCTCAGCGCGCATAGCCCTAGCTGGTGGCTGCTTTTGGGGGACTGAGGCCTACTTGAAGCGCCTCCCTGGAGTGGAAGATAGTTTTACAGCCTATGCCAATGGAAGCTATTTAGATCCTAGTTATCCAGAAGTCTGCGAGGGCAAGGGCGACCATGTTGAGGCCGTCTTCATTCGCTACAATCCGCAGAAAATCTGCCTTGAGCAGCTGCTTTATTATTTCTTTCAGAGCTTTGATGCCCGCCAAAAGGATCGTCAAGGCGCGGATATAGGCCGTCAATACCGCAGCGGCATTTATTATTTTGATGCAGCAGACTTGCCAGCTATCCAGCGAGCCTTTGAACGTGAGGAGAAGCGCCGAGGCGAAAAAATAGCCACTGAAGTCTTGCCTCTTGAGAATATCTCGATAGCGGAGACCTACCACCAAGACTACCTCGGCAAGAACCCCCAGGGTTACTGTCACGTGAGCTTCGCTTCTTTACCTAGCCAAGATCTGGACTTAAGCCAGCCCCCTCAGTAAGGCGGCACCTAGAGGCCTTGTTTAACGGTGCATGACAACAATAACCCCTCCGCCTAGGCCACTAGGGGAGGGGTTGTTTTGTAAGTTATGGCAGGTTTTGCGGCTGTGGGCAATCAGGCTTGCTCGGCAATTTCGATGGACCAGTTCCAGGCCTTTTGCTCTCCTGGCTGCAGCACAGTCAGGCTGGGCATTTCTTCGAGGGCTTCCATCCGCTGATCGCGGCCACAAAGTGCGGTCCAAGGCTCCAAGCAAACGAAAGGCGCTGGCTTGTGGCAGCTATGCCAGATGCCGAGCCAAGAGAAATCGGGATAGTGCACGCAAATGCGACTTTTCCCACCAGGGGCAAAGAGCTCGGCCTTTGACCCGCTGTTGCGCAGGAAAATTGCATCCTGATCAAAGAGGCTGTGCTCTAAGCCAAGTTCTCGGTTTTCATCTAAACGTGTAAAAGGCGCGACATCGCCGCTGGCTAGCTTGTTATCCGTTAGAACAGCTTGCTCAGGATTTTTCGCCTCACTAAAGCGCAAACGATAGTCCTCGAAAGCAAAGCCCTTTTCATTGGGCAGGACAAAACCAGGGTGTCCACCCAGTGCGGCATAGAGGGGGCGCTTGTCGCGGTTCACGAGCTCAAAGCGAATTTGTAAGCGAGAGCTGAGCACGCCATCTTGCTCTTGAGCTGGGTTTAGCATGTAGCTGACACGGTAGATGAAGTCGCGAGGCCACTGAGCTAGGGTCTCGGCTGAGGCTTGCAGCTCAAAGACAAGGTGACCATCGCCTTTTTCGACCCACTCAAAATTTTGCTGACGCGCAAAGCCATGAGCGCCGATGCTGTAGACTTGGCCATCTAGGCTATATTGTCCTTCGAAGAAGCGACCGCAAACAGGAAAAAGGTTGGTTGCTCGCCCACTCCAAAATTCGGCATCACCTTGCCAAAGATATTCTTGTTGATTCTTTTCGGAATAAAGATTGGACAGCTCAGCACCTAAGGGATTTACGCTCAAGCTCAGATGTTGGTTGCTCAGAGTTGGAAAAGCAGGATTGAAGTCAGTCATTTAGAGCCTCCTAGGCCGATATTTTCATCATTATAAGACTCTCAGACTGCTCGTGGAGAATAGGGGCTGCATAGAACGAGGCGCACAAAGGATTTCAGCCCAATGGATCGTCATGTGTCATCCGATGCGGCGATAAAACTGTTGGGTCAATCCCTACATGATGAGGTGTTTTTTGTGCAGCAAGCCTTTTCGGATTTTCTGCTTTTTGCGTTCTTCTCTAGAAACCAAAGCTCATTTGAGAACTTTGCCACTCCGACACCAATTGGGCATGGGTTCATCTAGGCACGATTTTGGTGAGCAAAGACAGCTTAGGCATTTTTTCTAGGCTCAGCTAGCCTCACAAAATAGCGAAGATAAGTCCCGAAATATTTGAATCCGATGCTCGTGGCTTATGGGCATCTAGGAGGGGTTATGAAGAAGCGAAAAAGCCGAAGCAAATACAAGAGAATCCTTGCTCTGTTTGGGGTGCTTGGGATTCTATTCGGACAGGTCCTTTGGCAAGCTGGCTGGCCAGCGCTGGCGGCGACTACCCAGTTCGCCCAGCAGATCGAAATATATTACAACGGCAACCACTCAGCAGCCATATCTTGGCATGGACGGCCGTGGTATGAACCCGACTTGCGTGTGAAGAACAGTGGCGATGGCCCAGATGGCAAGGGTGCTGTTTTTTATTGCTTAGACCCCAGTCTGCCCATCAAAAACCGTCAAGTGGTGGGGAGCGACTGGGAGACAGCCCTAGAAAATAGACCAGACGCCCTGCGCGCTATTCTCTATCTCTTAGCCGAAGGCGCCCCCAACAAAGTTTTTGCGGAATCGATGGAAGCCTCCATCCTTTGGACGCGCCTCTTGATATGGGTTTGGTTAACGGAACATGGTATGCCCAATGTCGACACCAAGTTGCGCTATACCAAAGCCTGGCTGTATAGCTTAGAAGGCCAAGGCTCAGAAGCAGCGCGAAAGCTCTACGAGGCAGCCGAAGGCTTCGCCCAAGGCACAGAGGAATTGCCCAAGGGGCAAGTAGAGTTAGAAGCCGTAGAAGCGAGTTGGCGACTGGAAGGCCAGCAATACAAACGCCAGTATCGCTTTCAGGGTGACGTCGAAAAAGTCTTATTGCCAGCGGCTGAAGGCTTATTTCTCAATGGCCGCGCTTTGGCGACTTTGGCCGAAGATGAACGCCTCGTACAAGTTGGGGAGGTCTGGGAATTGGCGTGGGAGACGCAGCAGGCTCATGAAGACCGCCATCTCACGTGTCAGGCCGTAGCCGAAAGCTACCATCCAGCAGTCTATGGCTGGTACAGTGGACAATCCGTCGCCCAAGATGGCGTGCTGGGACAGGGTCAGCCAGCCACGGTAGCGTCGCTAGATATAGAGCTCAGCAAACCTCAGCAAGTCTTTTCTTTTGCCCTGAGGAAGGTCAATATCCAAGCCGCAAAAGCCCAGCCTAGTTTGGCTGGCACGCATTACGAATTGCACTTGCTAGAACGACAATTTCCAGCTCTGCAGGGGCAAGCAGAGCAGACGCTTTTTGGGCCTTTCGTCTGTGATGAGACAGGGCAACTGACCTTTGAGCATTTGCCCCTCGGCCGCTATACATTACATGAAAAGAAAGCCGCCCAAGGCTATGTATTGAACCCCGTACCCGTCAAGATTTCTGGCTTGCTCGGCTCTGACGGACAAGTGCATGTCAGCATCGACAATCAGGCCAATTACGCAGCGTGTATGAGCAAGCTAGAACAGCAAAGAGAGAGTTTGGCGAAGGATCTGGCAGCGCTTTCGCAGCCAACTCAGCAGCTCAGCTTAAAGAAAGCTGGCTTGAGTGTCGGTGCTTTGGCTCAGCGCATAGATCTGGCGACTTATGAGAATTTGGCCATGGGGCGTGTGCGCATCCATAAGTTCTACCGTGAAAAGCCTGAGAAGAGGCAGCCAGATGGGCCTTCACCCGAACTTGGGGCAGAGATGCCGCCAGAAGAAGAGCGGCTCCAGCCTGAAGAGGGGGTGCGCTTTGAGCTGCGAGACCTCAGCGGCAAGGTCTGGGATGTGCTCGAGACGAATGCGGCAGGACAGGCAGCTTCGGCCTATGTGCCCATTGGCCATTACGAGCTCCACCAAGTGAGTGACTTTTTGGATGCCAGAGGTGAAAAGGCCACCTGGAGACTCCCACCCCAAGCTGTCCATATCGCAGAGGACGGTCAGGTGCTGGATTTGCTGCTAGAAAACCCCAGAAGGCAAATGCGCTTTCGCCTCCACAAAGTAGACCGCTTGACAGGCAAGCCCATTCACCAAAAAGGCATGGCCTTCTATCTTTTCCGCAAAGGAGAAGAACAGCCTTTGCGGCTTCGGCTCGCAGACGGCAGGCCACTTGATCGGCTTGTTTTGGGAGAAGATGGGCAAAGTCTGCCTATTGAGCCCTTGCCAGCAGGGGACTATGAATTGCAGGAAGTACAAGGCCCTGAAGGTTATCATTACGATCCCAAAGCGCGCCTTGCCTTTCGCCTAGCACCCACTTCGCAGGATGGGGAAGAAGTGGTCGAAGTGGCGTGGCACGAAGAATATGTGGCGAATGACCCGCAATTTGGCAGTCTTTTTATCGATAAGCAAGGCGAACAATTCAGTCACTGGGAGGCCTACGAGGCCAGCGTTCATATGCCTAGCCCAGGCCGACTTGTGCCCCGAAAAATGCCGCGAAGCCTGTCCAAGAACTTGCTGCTTTGTGGCTGGCCACAACAGAGCGAAGATGCGATTTTGCAGTCATTTTTGTCGGATGAGCTGACGCTCAAGACAAAAGGGGAGGAAGGCTCAGAAAAGCCAGAGCTCACAAGTTCTTCTGAGCCAAAGGAGGTGGAGGCTGCTCAGGGTGTCGAAGCAAAAGAAAAGGCAGCTTCGCAGAAGCCTGAACCGCTAGCCCCAGCAGGGGAGTCGCTCGTCCAAAAGCGCTGGCGCATCAGTCAACAAGCCCCTGTCATGCAAGCGCTGGAATTGGGGGAGGAGCGCCGTGTCCGTGCCCAGCTTGAACCTGGCTATTACATGCTTTGGGATCAGGAAGCCTGCCTTTGGCATGGCGAGGTCGATGAAGAAGCAGCCGCGCATTGGAGCTTGCAGCTGCCCGAAAAGGTCGATACCTGGGAAGCATATGAAGCAGGTCCGATCCAGGAGCAGACGATGACGCTCTACCGCCCTATTTACCAAAATAAAGCACTGCCTGGTGCTGTTTTTAAGCTGACGGCGGCGCGCGACATTTATGCCGGCGACCAACAAACGCTGATCTATCCTAAAGGCGAGCGCTTGCAAGTGGCGGTGAAGGACATTTGGCGAGATGGAGAGCGCCTTTATCGGCCAGGAGAGGCTATCAGCTTGCCTGAACTCACGGAGGCTGAACGAGCAGCTTGTACCGCTGACCTTTGCAGCACAAGTGAAGGACTGACGATACAGCGCCTGCCCCTAGGAGACTATGACCTACAGGAAGTCCAAGCACCACCTGGCTACATAAAGGATGAACAAGTTTATCGCTATACGTTTTCACCGCAAAAAGCGGAAATAAGGGTAGTGACCCCAAAGACGCCGCCCATTGTCAATCTGCGACAGGTATTGAATCTGACCTTGGCGTCTAAGACACTCGAAAGTTATCCCTGGCCTATGCACAATGCCCCAAAAGTGGAGCAAGTTGCCTTTGGCCTGTATAACAGTGAGCCTCAAGGGGGCTTACCAGCAGATACCTGCCTCCAAGTCCTCCACCCTAACGCGGAAGGCCGTATCCAGGCCGAAAACCTACCCCAGGGCGCCTATTACTTAAAGGAAATAGCCGCGCCTGATGGCTATCAAATCGATAGCAAGCGCTATCCTGTTCAGCTCGAAGCAGATCCCGTAGCCGTCGAAGCAGAGCGCAAGGTCAGCCTACATGAGACGATAGAAAATCGGCTGCTCAAAAAGCGCCTCGTCCTTCGTAAATTTGACCGCCACAATGGCCAAGCCCTAGCAGGGGTTCGTTTTCGACTCTGGGCCATCCAACAAGATGGCAGCACAATCGTGCCAAATCCTGCAGGCCAGGAAGAGTGGGTGACCGATCAAGACGGACGCATTGAAACGCCTGAGCTCCCCTATGGCAACTATCGCTGGGAAGAAAGCCAAGCCTTGCCAGGCTACCACCAGCCCCAGCAAGACCTGCATGTCTCCGTAGCAGCTGACAGCCAAATTGTCTTTGACTGGTCAAATGAGCCGACCCAAGTCTGTTTTCGCAAAGTAGAAAGCGAGAGCGGCCGAACTCTACCAGGGGCAAAGATCAGCCTGCGAAGCGAAGAAGGTGAGATGCTTTATGTCTTGCCTGATGGCGAACATAGCTGGCGCCTTGCCCATGCCGAAGAAAAAGGTGCTGTTCCAGCGCGTTGGCTCAGCACCCAAGAAGCGGTGACGGTGCGCGGCCTAACGGTGGGGCAGAGATACCAATTATTGGAAGAAGAAGCACCTGCTGGTTATGCCAAAGCAGAAGCCTTGATTTTTGAGGTGAGGGAGGGCTTAGGTATCCAGCTTGTCAATTTGGAGAATCGCGAAAGCGAGGTCGAAATAGAGAAGCAAGATGCAAGGAGCAATCAACGTTTGGCTGGAGCTATCTTGGCTTTGTATGACGAGCAGGGACAAATCGTCAAAGACCGAAAGACTGGAGAGCCGTTGCGTTGGCTAAGTCGGGCTGAGGAGGGCGAAGCAGGAGTCTGGCGTATACGTGGCCTAGAAGTGGGAAAGTCCTACTACTTGCGAGAAGAAAAGGCGCCTCCCGCCTACATCAAGGCTAAGCAAGATCAGCACTTGCAGCTACGCGATACCGCACAAGTCCAACGCTTTATTTGTTTGAACGAGCCAGAACAACCTCCTGTACCTCCTGCACTGCCCAAGACAGGTTTTGGTCAAGATCACAAGCTGCTGACCGCTATCGCTTTACTTCTTGCAGCTCTAAGCTTGCTATACTGTCGCCACATCTATCAGCTGAAAAAACGGAGAAAAAAGGAGGCATGGCTACATGCTGCTGAGAGACGGAGACTGCTTCATGATGACGGGCGACAGCGTGACCGACTGTGGCCGGACAAGACCAAGCCAAGAAGGTTATGAGCATCTTGGCGGAGGTTATCCTGCACTGCTGGCGGCTCGCTTGCAGGTAGCCTATCCCACACAACACTTCCGTATTTTGAACAGTGGCGTTTCGGGTCATCGCAGCAAAGAACTGCTAGCTCGTTGGCAGAGCGAGGTTCTTGCTTTCGAGCCCCAGGTTCTAAGTATTCTGATCGGCATTAACGATGTCTGGCGATACTACGACCAGCCAGCAATCGAAGGCGGCCAGGTGGACGAAAAACAGTATAAAGAGAATTTGGAAAAGATGCTGCAAGAGGCTTTTGCCCAGCCTTCACTTCGCTCACTTATCCTGCTGACTCCCTTTTTCTTGGATGCCAACTTGCAAGATGACATGCGCCAGCGTTGTGAGCGCTATGCCGATATTGTCAGAACTGTGGCACAGCAGGACAAGCGGATTTACCTAGTAGACTTGGCGGAGCGCTTCGATGCCATTTGCCACGAAAGCCACTACATGCAATGGGCGAGGGATCGCGTTCACCCCAATTTGGCAGGCCACCAGGTCATTGCGGATGAGCTTTTTCACTGTCTGAGCGAAATGAACTAAGTTTGTGGGGGAGCACTGGGTTTAGACGGCAGATCAGCTGAGCGACCAAAGCGACAAAAAAAGAGCGGTGAAGTCAATTCACCGCTCTTTCGTTTGTGGAAAAGGCGTCTTAGCGAGCGCGACCACGCTTGATGAGGTTGACGATGGCCAAGACGATGACAGCACCCAGAATCGAGGTCAGCAAGGTCGAGAAGCTGAATGTTTTGGGGGGAACTTTGGCGAAGAGGCCAACAACCCAACCGCCGCCAACGGAGCCGCCCAAACCACAGATGATGTTGGCGACAATACCCATGTCAGCATCGCGCTTCATGATGAGGCTAGCAATCCAACCTGCCAAACCACCGACGATTAACCAAGAAATTAAACCCATTTGTTACCTCCAAAGTGTAGGTCTAGCTATTAGGCCAGGCCTGTATCAACGAAATGATTTTACTTGTTTTCTTCAATTTAAGCTTGAAAATTGTTACCAAGCGTCGAAATATGAACAAAATAAATATTAAATAATGATATATTCGGAATGAATAGGCATTATTTATCTTCGATTGTCAAAGCAGGCATAGGAACTGGCTGACCATCCTTGAGTTGTATGAGAGGAAGTGGAGCCAAATAGAGGATGTCTTGCCGATTGATGGCATCCCCCTCAGCCAGCAAAGCCGCCTCAGCAACCAAGCTTGCGTCCACCTGATCTAGCAACTCGCGGAGGGCTTTGAGGCTTTCGCCAGTCGAAATAACATCGTCGATGATGGCGACTTTTTTGCCTTGCAAGCGCGCCACGTCGCTCTCGTCCAGATAAAGGCGCTGTGTGCCAGCGGTGGTGATGGACTGGACGTCCACGCCTAGCGGATTCTGCATGTAAAGTTTCAGGCTCTTGCGGGCGACGACATAGTGTTTATGCCCCAAAAGACGCGCCATTTCGGCCACGAGAGGAATGCCCTTGGTTTCCGCCGTCAAAAGGATGTCGCAAGGCGGCAGTTTGGCAACGAGGGCGGGAGCAGCTGCCGTGACCAATTCGGCATCCCCCAGAATGACAAAAGCAGCGATGGCCAGGTCTTCCGAAATAGGTAGAACTGGCAGCTGGCGTGTGACACCAGCGAGCTCGAGATGATAATGAGCGTGAAACATAGGACCTCCTCAATGATGGCTAGTAGCCTTAAGGTTGATAACTGAAACGAGTGACAGGCTAGAGCAAGGGCGCGACAAGTCGCAAAAGGGCTTGCCCCCAGTACTGTAGCATGTGGCGCGGCTTGGCCTGCATGCGCAAACAGTGCTTGAGTGTGTTTTCGAAATCTTTTGTGATTTCTTGGATGATGGGGCTTTGGTGAAACCAAATCGCACATTCCATATGCAAATAGAGTGAGCGGTAGTCAAAATTGATGGTGCCGATGACGGCGCTCTGGCCGTCGACTACGAGGGATTTGGCGTGAACAAAGCCAGGCTCGTATTCGTAGACCTCACAACCCGCTTCAATCAAGGGCGGGTAGTAAGAACGCGTGGTCATATGGACGAGGGGCTTATCGGGTATATGGGGCGTCATGATGCGCACGCGCACGCCAGATTGAGCCGCCGTACATAGAGCGCCGAGCATTTGGTCATCGATGATCAAGTAGGGCGTGATGATATCGATCGACTCCGTGGCGTGGTTGATCATACTGCGGTACAAATTCACTGCCTGGTGAAGACCATCAAAAGGCGTATCGTCAAAGGGAATGAGCAGCCCCTGCTCGCCGCCCAAGTGCTTTGGCGAGACGGGTGTTACGGGGGAGGTGGGCAAGGCACGGATCGCGGCTTTGCCCTGCTCAACGAGGCGCTTGCCGAGCATGGCGTTGGCTTGCATATGCGCTTGCTGGAGGACGTCGTCTAGATTGAGTGGGGCATATTGCCTGAGGTTAGCCTCGCTGCGTTGCCAGAAATGGCGGATCTCATCACTGCCCCCAGTCAACTGAGCCCAAAGCGTCAGGTACATGACCGTAAAGCTCCAAACAGCCTTGCCCTGAATGAGAACGCCTGTATCCTTCCAATGCCCGAAACGCACCTTGCGGTTGATGTATTCATCAGCGATGTTGGTGCCGCCAGTCAGCGCGATTCGCCCATCCACGACACAAATCTTGCGGTGGTCGCGATAGTTGTAGCGCGCACTCAAAAAGATGCGCAAGGGGTTGAAGGTTCTAACCTGAATGCCAGCAGCCTCTAAGCGACGAATAAAAGCTGAAGGCAAGAAGTGCATCGAGCCGATGTCATCATAGATAACGCGACAGTCGACTCCGGCCTGAGCCTTGGCACACAATAGGGCAAAAATTTCCTCCCACATGCTGCCTTCAGAAATGATGAAGTATTCCAAAAAGACGAAGTCTTTGGCATTGGCAATCGCAGCTTTGAGTGCTGCAAATTGGGCCTCACCGCTCGGAAGATAGGCGCTTTGCTCTTCGCTATAGATGGGGTACGAAGTTTGCTCTTGCAGGTAATGGCTTTCTTTTTGAGCCAGGGGATCCAAAGGCTCGACCTCAAGCGGGCCTTCTTTTTGCAAGACGTGAAAAGCGTTGTTCATGATGGAGCGCTGTTGGGCTAGGTTTCGTTGCAGATGGCGTTTGGAGCGCAAACCATAGAAAAGGTAAAGAATACCACCCAAAACGGGAACAAAGGCGACTAGGATAATCCAGGCGATGCGGTAGCTAGAGGGGGTAAACTGGCTGACCAGGTGGAGGACAACCAGCAGGGAAATGACAAGGCCAAAAAAGTAGAACCAAGGTGAGAGGTCAACAAAAAACATCAGACCCAGGACGAGTAGACAGACCTGTAAAAGCAAGCCTGCGCCGAGCAAAATGTAGCGCAGGATATTGTGGTAGTCCTCTCGGAGTGTAAAGAGCTGATGAAAACGTTTCCAGGCCTGAAGCCACCAGGGGCTGGGCTGGGACGAGACCTGCTGTTTTTTGGCTTGGTGAGCCACTGCCCTGGCTACTTGCTGCTGCAGACGTTGTGGATCCACATAAACAGATGGGGCTTTAGGCTGTGGAAAGGTCGTGGGTTGTTGTTCGCTTTGCATAAGTTTTCTCACTAGGAGTGAATCTCATGGCGGCCGCTCAACGCGCGTGCCAAGGTCTGTTCATCAGCATACTCGACGCTTGTGCCAACGGCGAGGCCGTGGGCGATTCGAGAGGTGCGTATGCCAGCTGGCGCAAGCAGACGGGCTATAAACAGAGCCGTCGCTTCCCCTTCGGCTGTTGGGTTATTGGCCAGAATAACTTCTTGGACTTCGGGGTGAGCCTGTAGGCGCGTAAAAAGTTCAGAGATGCGAATATCCCGAGGGCCAATGTTATTTTGGGGAGAAATGGCGCCATGCAAAACATGGTAGAGCCCGTGATATTCTTGGGTTCGTTCGAAAGCAGCGACGTCAGCGGCCTGCTCGACGACACAGATCACGCTGGGATCGCGGTGGGGATCTGAGCAGATCTCGCAGCAGTCGCGATCCGTCAAGTTGCAACACACAGGACAAAAGTGCACTTCGTGGCGTGCCTGCTCGATGGCGGCAGCAAGCCCAAGTGCCTTTTCTTCTGGCTGGGTTAAGAGATGAAAGGCCAGGCGTTGGGCGCTTTTTTGGCCGAGGCCAGGCAAGGCGGCAAGTTCACTAATGAGCTTGTTGATCGACTTGGAAAAACGAAGCATAGGTCAGAATAGACCGCCAAGACCCGACATCATACCAGCGCCAGCTTGTTCAAAACGGCCTAGCTTTTCTTCGGAAAGTTTGGCGAGCTTCTCGGCTGCCTGGTTCACAGCTGCAATAATGAGATCCTGCAACATTTCAGGGTCTTCTGGGTCGATAACTTCGGGCTTAATCTCAAGCGATATCAATTGATGTTGGCCATTGAGCCGGCAGTTGACAGCCCCGCCACCAGCGCTGCCCTCGACTTCGGCACTTTGGACTTCTTCTTGGGCGTTTTGCATATCGCTCTGGAGCTTCTGGACTTGCTTGAGCATCTGCTGCATGTTGCCACCAAAGGCGGCATTGCGGCCAGGAAAGGGAGGTCGACCATGTCTTGCCATTTTCTTTATCTCCATTCGTTCTTCGGATCGATTTTCAGTCCATCGGTATAGATTCCATAGGTATGGATATTGTATTAAAGATCAAGGTCTGTTTAGTGTAACGCAAGCGGAGCCTAAGACCAATATTTCGTTTGCCAAGGCTAAACGACAAAGTCGCAGCTTATTTACTCCGATCAGCTGATACGGCAAAAGCGGATGACTGTACCTGCACAGGATTTTTAGGGGACCCTCGTGACAGGGATGCCCAATTCTTCTGCGGCATCCGATAGGTTTTCGAGCCAACTGTTTGTGCTGCTGCACGCGCCATCGCGAGTCACCAGAAAATCTCCTGGTAGGCCGTGGGCAATTAGGCTTTTTTGGAGATTTTTGTGGTGGGTAGGATCGTCAAGGACATTGGCGTTATGGGCGAAAGCCTCTGGGAAGTGCAAGAGTAGGTGGCCGTCTTGCCAGTCGAGGATGGCTGAGCGAACGAAAAGACAGAGGAACATATCGCTTTGCTGCAAGCTTTGTAGGACTTTTTGCCACTGTTCGGCGAGATTGTCGGGAGCCGCTGTGGGAGTTGCCTCAGCTACTGCGGGGGCTGAGGTCGCGACGGGATCAGCGCTTGGAGCAGTCTGAGGAGGTAGGGCAGGGCTGAGCTCTTCTGAGTCTGAGTTGTCAGAGCGAGCCGCGGTATGTATTTCGGCTTGAGCCCTGCTCTGGGGTTCAGCTTGTGTCCTGGGCTGAGCCTTGAGCAAAGACTCGCGCTCCGTCTCGTTTGGCTGTTCATTGGCAGGCGAAGCGTCAGCCTGTTTTTCTTGAACCTGATCCGAACTTGCCTGAGCCTCATGGTTATGGGGCACGGCTTCTGGGGGTACGGGCTGTTTGGACTCAGGAGCAACAGCACTTTCGCGCACAGACGCTGCATGCGCTTGGCTCTCGTCCTGGGTCAAGGGCATAGAGGCCTTCTCCGTGGGCATTTCTACCTCCACTGGCTCAGAAGCAGAAGCGCTGCTAGCGACTGGTGGGCTAACTTCAGACACTGGAGCAGAAGGGGCGGCGGGAGGCTTACTGTTTGCTGATGCCACGGCGGAAGACGCGCTGCTCGCTGTTGGCGTGACTTGTGCTGTTCCCAAGGCCGATTGGGCTTCTTTGGCGGCCAACTGCGTTTCGAGAGGCTGCTGTCTTCGCCCCATCAAAGAAAGCAAGCAGATTTCTAGCACCGTTCTGGCTTGTGAGGACTGCTTTAATTGCGGCAAAAGCCCATAAAGTGCCTGGATCATGTGTACCAGCTCAGGTTGGGCGTAAAGGTGAGCCTGCTCATCCAGCAGGCGCAGATCCTCTGCCGAAGGGAGGAGAAGGCCGTGTAATTCTTGCTCGCTGAGCGGCACATCAAGCCTTTCTTGTGGCCTCTCGAGCAGAGCAGCTCGAGCCAAAAGCAGGTCTCGTAGATAAGCCGCTAGATCCTGAGTCAATTGCAAGACATCCTGCCCAGCGGCCAACAATTGGTGGAGTTGCTCCAACAAGGCGAGTGGCTCGGACCCGCTCAGAGCCGTCACCAGACGGGCTAGACGTAGGCGGCTGAGGCGACCCGTCATGTGCAAAATGTCACTTTCGTCTGCCCCGTCAGGGAACATGACGGCAGCCTGATCCAGCAAGGAAAGGGCATCGCGCAAGGCCCCATCAGCCAGAATGGCAATGCGGCGCAAGGCGGCTTCCCCAAAAGGTAAGTTTTCGGCCTGAGCGACCTGGGTCAGCCTAGCTTGAATATCAGCCTCAGAAATGCGGTGAAAGTCATAGCGCTGGCAGCGTGAAAGAATGGTCGAAGGCAAGCGCTGAGGATCGGTCGTAGCCAAAATGAAGATGACATGGGCTGGCGGTTCCTCAAGTGTTTTGAGCAGGGCGTTAAACGCACCTGAAGAAAGCATGTGCGCCTCATCAATGATGTAGATCTTATAGCGCGCTTGACTCGGTAAATAGGCGAGCTCCTCAATGATCTTACGAACATTGTCGACCGAGTTATTGGAGGCGGCATCGATTTCAGCCACATCAAATAATTGACCTGAGAGCTGAGCCTTGCACATTTCGCACTGATTACAAGGACCCTCGGGCTGTGGATTGAGACAGATAGCAGCCCTAGCTAAGATCTTGGCGAGGGACGTCTTACCAGTACCTCTCGTGCCACAAAACAAATAGGCGTGTGCCAATTGCTGGGACTGTAGAGCCTGTCGGAGGGCGGCCACAATGGCTTTTTGGCCGACAACGTCATCGAAGGTCTGGGGACGCCAAGCGCGGTAAAGGGCTTGTTGGGCCATAAGTTCCTCCTTGCGTTAAGTGGACTTTGCTTAGCTGCAGCACCAGGGCTTAAGCATCCCCTGATCTGGGCGTAACGACAGCATTTTGGGCGTTTTCTAATTACCAAAAGACACCCACTCTGGTCTAGAGTCGACGGCAGGCGATCTGCAGCACCTACAGCTGATCGCTTACTGCTGCTTCCTTCCGGACCTGACAGGGTTCACGGGCTGCATCGCACAGGACCCACTACCGACCCCAGACCAAAGAGGATGTCTTCTTTGTTTTTCAGTATACACGATGTCTTCGAAAGATAGGATAGGCACGCGGAGGGAGAAAGTCTGATCCTGCTTTTCGAGTCAGCCTAGAAGGAGCCTGGCTTCGCTATAATAACCACTAATAGGTAGACTTCACCGCCAAAGGAGGCTCAGATGGAGCGATTTGAAGAGGGGCTGCGAGGCGTCAAAGTCTCGTGGATGACTGGCGAAGCTGATGGGCAGATGATCTCAGAAGAAAGCTATCACGCATCCAAGTTACCAGACTATTTTGCTATTCAGGTCTTTAATGACCATGAAATGCGGACCAGGCTATCTCGGTCAACCTACCAATCCCTCCGAAAGACAATCGAAATAGGCGAAGCGCTCGACTCGAGCATAGCGGATGAAGTTGCGGCCGTCATGAAGCAGTGGGCTATAGAAAAGGGTGCGACACACTATACCCACTGGTTTATGCCGATGACCGATACAACGGCCGAGAAACACGATTCCTTTTTGGATGTCGACTGGCAGGGCCGTGTCATGATGGACTTCAGTGGGCGAGCTTTGACCCAGGGTGAACCTGATGCCTCGAGCTTCCCTTCAGGCGGTCTGCGCGAGACTTTTCAGGCCAGAGGCTATACCACTTGGGACTGCACATCGCCCGTTTTTGTCAAAGAGCAGACCCTTTATATTCCAACGGCCTTTTTCTCCTATGGTGGCGAAATCCTAGACAAAAAAGCCCCCCTTCTGC
>JAEZYR010000097.1 GCA_023442635.1 Bacillota bacterium
GTACGGGACCTTATCGTTTTGTTTCATATATGCCCCAGCAGTCCTTAACGCTTGAAGCCAACCCAGCCTATGCCTTGAACCCTAAGCCCAGCATCGATCGTGTGGAGTTTCGCATCGTGCCTAATGCAGACAGCGCTTTGCTTGATTTGCAAGCAGGGCGAATCGATGTTTTTCCTTACTTAACGCCAGATCAGAGTGCGCTTTTGGGGGATCGCTATCAGCTTGTGGAAGCCAAAAGCAATATGGTGCAAGTTTTGGCGCTCAACAATCAGGTGGAACCGCTAAACCAGGCTTCTGTTCGTCAAGCCCTACGCTTAGCCATCGACAAAAAGAATTTTATTGAGTTGGTGAACCAGGGTAGGGGGAGCATTCTTAACAGCGCGATGTCTCCCGCGATGGGCAAGTACTATGCGCAAGAGATTCTTGATGAGGGTGAGGCAGCCAACCCATCTGGCAATATCGAAAGAGCGCGCCAATTGCTAGCTGAGGCAGGCCTAAGCGAAGGCTTCGAATTGCGTATTGCTGTACCGAGCAACTATGGTGTGCATGTCAAAAGTGCAGAAGTCATTGCTCAGATGCTAGAGCCGCTTAAGATTCGGGTGAAGGTCGAGCCTGTTGATTGGGGTACTTGGCTGAGTGAGATCTATACGCAACGGCATTATCAAGCGACGATTATTGCCTTGACATCAGAATACAGCCCTATCGATGTCCTAAGCCGCTATTATGCTTCAGCTCCAAACAACTTCATCAATTTCAAGAGCGAAGCCTTTGATCGAGCTTATGATCAGCTTGAGACAACGATGAATGAGGCGGATAGGATCAAAATTTTCAAGCAGCTACAGCAGATTCTTTTTGACGAGTCAGCTTCGGTCTTCTTGCAAGACCCAGCCTTGCTAACGGCTGTTTCCAAGCGCTTGACAGGCTACACGGTTTATCCTCAATATGTGCAAGACCTGGCTAGCTTGCGCTTGGCTTCGCAAGAGCAAGCGTCCCCTTCAACGGGATTGAAGCCACAGGGGTGATCTTGAGTACTCTAGAGTGATTGGGTATCAGCTTGCAGCGACAGAATCAAGAAAAAATTCAAGCCTCCAGAGAGGCTATTCGTGAGAAAGGCCAGTCTAAGCAAGGAGCTAAAAGCAGCTTCTTGCTTAGGCTCTTCTTATCACGCCTTTTGCGTTTGCTCATCACGTTGCTTCTTGTTTATGTGTTGACGTTTTTGGTCTTTTATGTTCTGCCAGGCGATCCCGCTCGCATCATGCTGGGACCTCAAGCTTCTGAGGCCAAAGTACAGGCTCTGCGCATCAGCCTCGGCTTAGATCGCCCCCTAGGCGAACAGTTTCTTACCTATCTATACAACCTCTTCAGGGGTGATTTAGGTCAAAGTCAGCGTTTCATGCTTCCAGTAGCCTCTTTGCTATTTTCGCGGCTCAGTCTGAGCTTTGCTTTGGCCATGATGGCATTGATTTTCAGAATCATCATTGGCTTGCCACTGGCCTTAGGCCTAGCTTATTGGCGGAAGACTTGGCTAGATCGATTGGTGCTTTTTTTGAGCCGAGTGGGCTTGGCCTTTCCTCCTTTTTTCTTAGCCATTTGCTTGAGTCTTTTGGCAGCCGTTATGTTTAGAGATTTTGCGGTTGTTCAATACGTCCCTTTTACCCAAAATGTCTGGCAAGCCATCAGCAGCCTTTTTTGGCCTGCCATTGCCTTAGCGATACCACGCCTCGCTTGGGTCTTACAATTTTTGCACCAAGCTTTAGAAGAACAGGCATCTCTGGGTTACTTGCGAACGGCGAGAGGCAAGGGCTTATCACCCTGGCGCATTTTGTGGCGCCATCTTTTACCCAATGCTTTGGTACCGCTTGTCACGGTATTAGGCCTAGTCTTAGCGGAGTTATTAGCTGGGGCTGTCTTGATTGAGCAAGTCTACAATTTGCCAGGCTTGGGACGACTGCTTGTTGTGGCGGCTGAGGCTCGTGATTATCCCTTGCTGATGGGCTTGATCTTGTCTGTGGCGACCTTTATTGTGCTGGTTTCCGCCTTGGTCGACCTGCTCAACCAGTGGATTGATCCGCGCTTGCGCCGCTGGAGGACACTTTAATGTTCGGGCAACGTCTTTTTTCAAAAAGAACCCCGACCACGCCGCGCTCATTGGGTCAAGTGCTCCATGCGGTCTTCGGCCTGCTGGCTGTGCTTTTTTTGCTCTTGCTCTTGTTCCTAGGCCTGTGGACTTGCTTGTCCGAGTCTTATGCCTTGAGCCAGCAGATGCAAGTCAAAGCACGTTTTATGCCACCTGGTTCGGAGCATTTTTTCGGCATGGATCACTATGGGAGAGATCTCTTTTGGCGCGTGGCAAGGGCGGCGCTCAATACCCTTTCGATTGCCATCCCTACGATCTTGTTAGCACTTTTGCTGGGCTTTGTGCTGGGGCTGGCTGCAGGCTATCGAGGTGGCAAAACGGACTGGATCTTGATGCGCTTCAATGATGCGCTTTTGGCCTTTCCCTCCATCTTGTTGGCCTTGCTCTTTTTGGCTGTTTGGGGGAATGGACGCTGGCAGCTCGTAGCGGCTATGGCGATTATGTTTATGCCATCCTTCGCCAGAGTTGTCCGCTCTGCTGTTTTACAGGTGAGAGATGCGCTATTTCTCGCTCGAGTCAGAGTTGCTGGTGCGTCTTTTTGGCGCATTCTAAGTAAGCACCTTTTGCCCATCCTCAAGCCCACACTCATATCTGCAAGCTGCATTGGCTTGGCGAATGCCATCCTAGCGGAATCGAGTCTCTCTTTCCTGGGCTTTGGTCTATCGCCTTTGACCGAAAGCTGGGGACATATGCTTTCGGCAGCGCAGGCTACTTTATTTCAAGCCCCTTGGACGGCTGTTTTTCCTGGCTTGACACTGATTTTGACCGTTCTTTCCTTTTTTACTTTGGGGGAGCTGTGGGCTAAGCAAGGGAGAGGGCAAGAGGAGCCAGTTCCAAATGAGCAAGCCAGTCTAGAGGCATCCGATGAGCCCAAAACGCTGGTCGCTTCGGCGAACTTAGAGCATGAATATTTATTAGAGGTTGAGGCCTTATCTGTTTTCCATCAGCACCAAAAAGAAGCCCTGCTCAAAAAGATCGACCTAGCTATTCGGCCAGGGGAGCGTTGGGGGCTGTTGGGCCGATCAGGCTCTGGAAAGAGCCTCACCTTGATGGCCATTGCGGATCTATTGGAAGTGGGCTTGACCTCAAAAGCCAGAAAAATACAATTGGCGGGCCGGGACATCACCCGACCCATCGCCCAAATGCATAGACACGAGCGCGGAGCTAGGCGAGCTTTTTTGGCGGATCAAATTGGGATTTGCTACCAAGACGCGCTGGCAGCTCTCAACCCGTTGATGACGATACAAGCACAAATGCTGGAAGCCTTTCGCCCTAAGCAAAAAATTTCACCCCAGGAAAAGCAGAAACGCTTGCAGCATATCCTAGAAGAAGTCGGCTTTGAGAATCCAACGGCCATTCTCAAAGCCTATCCGCACGAATTGTCAGGGGGCATGCGCCAGCGCATCTTGCTGGCCATGGCGCTTTTGCCAGAACCCAAAATACTGATGATGGATGAGCCAACCTCAGCCTTAGACATGGAGAATGCAGAGCGCGTGCTGCGAGCTTTGGAACGTGTTTTGGCCAAGCGCCAAATAGCCCTTATTTTTGTATCTCACGACTTAGCCATAACAGCTCGCCTCTGCCAAAAAGTGGCCGTTCTGGACGGAGGCTGTCTACTGGAGCAGGGGGACTTGAAAACGCACTATCTAGCCCCCGAAAGTTCGGCTCTAAGAGCTTTGTTGGCCGCTGCTGTTGAGGATGCAGAGCGAGAGGCAGAAGCTGGCTTGCAAGCGAAAGCGTTGCCAGTTCAAAAGGCCTAAACGGAACTTGCGTTTAGAGTTAGCTGAAGCCTATGAACTCGAAGCCGTTTGCCAAAGAGGAGGAAAACGCTTGAAAGCGCCACTGCTACAACTGCAAGATGTTCACTTTTCCTATCCTGAGCAGCCAGCGGTTCTGGCAGGGCTGAACTTGTGCCTGCACGAGGGCGAACGCCTAGGTTTGCTCGGTGCTTCAGGCTCTGGAAAGACGACACTCTTGCGCTTGCTTATCGAGCAGCTAAGACCCGATCGAGGCAAGATTCTTTATCAGGGACATGACCTCACACGGTGCCCCTTATGGCAGAAGCGCCAGCAACGGCGAGGCATGCAAATCATCTTTCAAGACCCAGGGGCTTCACTGCACCCCTATCAGACCGTTCACGAACAAGTTGAGGAGCACTTGCGATTAGCAGGTGTCCGAGATGCCAGTGAACGCGAGGATCGTGTGAGGGCCATCCTTCGAGCGGTCGAACTGGATCCCAGCATCTATGGCCAGCGCCTGCCCCGACATCTCTCAGGTGGTCAACGCCAGCGCGTGGCCATCGCAGCTGCAACGGTGGCAAAACCTCGTCTTTTGCTAGCCGACGAGGCCCTATCCGCGCTGGATAAAATTGTGCAGCAGCAAATTCTTCAATTGCTGCTGAGTCTCCAGCAGAGTTTAGGCTTTGCCTGCCTTTTTATCTCGCATGACTTGTCGGCTCTTGTCGGTTTTTGTCAGCGATTAGCGGTTCTGGCAGACGGGGGCATTCTTGAAGAAGGGCCAAGCTCTGAGATTCTTCAAAACCCTCGAGAAGAGAGGACGAAACGCTTCGTACAGCTCCAGAGGGAAAAGTGTCAGCAAATTTTAGGGTTTAAGGATCAGAAGCAAGACAGTGTTTGATCGCGTTTGCATATTGCTGATCGAGCCGATTGCACTTGCTTTCAAATACCATATCTTCCAAGAAAATAGACAGGTTTTAGTTAATTTGAAGCAAAAAACATCCGAGTTGCAGGTGCTTTGTTGGCTATACTGTAGATAGATCAAGAAACCGCTTCGGCTATAGATAGGAGTACCAGATGAAGACAGTCGTCATAGGTAAGGGCCTTAAGCCAGGTGAGCAACTCAGACAGCGAGCGGAGAAAAAACTCAGCAAGTTTGATCGCTATTTTGGTGATGAGGCGGAGGCAACTGTCCGTCTCAGCGCAGAGGGCGACCAGAAGTGTATTGAGATTACCATCCGTGTGAAAGGGCACATCTACCGCTCAGAAACACTGGCAGGAGATGCGCTCGAAGCTTTTGATCGTGCGATGGATCTAATGGAGCGCCAGATTCGCAAGCAAAAGACCAAGTTCGAGAAGCAAATTCGCGACTATGCCTACATGCAGGAGTATTTGAGGACCTTGCCGAGCGAAGAGGAGCTGGAAGTCGAGCGCGAAGAGCCGCATATTGCACGGCAAAAACAATTCGAATTGATTCCCCTCCAACCTGAAGAGGCCTGCCTGCAAATGGAAATGCTAGGCCATAACTTTCACCTGTTTATATCGGCTGAGACTGGCAATGTAGCTGTTGTCTACAAACGCCGAGATGGCAATTACGGCTTACTTGAGGGGCGACAGTGAGGCATAAAATAAAGACTCAGGCTAGCTGCGTTTAGGCCGCTTGGCCTAGGCTCAAAAGCAAGTCCATAGCTTAGGAAATCCAAAAGGGAGTGGTTAAGGCCACTCCCTTTTGGCATAACAGGTATGATAGAGGGGTTCAGGTGAGGAGGTAAGTGGGTAGGTGTTAGCAGATACGATGTATCCAGAACGAGATTTGACAGCGGGTCTCAATCCCCAGCAAAAAGAAGCGGTCTTACATGATCGAGGGCCGTTGTTAATCTTGGCTGGCGCGGGTTCAGGTAAAACAAAGGTGATTACGCACCGGATTGCCTATCTTATTCAGGAACGCCAGGTCAGTCCGTGGTCTATTTTGGCGATTACCTTTACAAACAAAGCTGCAGCCGAGATGAAAGAGCGCATGGAAAAGTTAATTGGACCATCCGTGCGCCATGTTTGGGTTGGCACCTTTCACAGCATGTTCATCCGTATTTTGCGCCAGCACCCAGTTGAAGTAGGCTTGAGCTCTCGCTTTACGATTGTTGATGTTGATGACCAAAAAAGCTTGATCAAGGAAATAGCCAAAGAATGCAACGTTGATGAAAAAATATTGCCAGTAGTGACCATTCATCATGCCATTTCTAGGGCGAAAAACAAGCTAATGACGCCCGAAGCTTATTTGCAGCAGGCTGGCCATGATCCCCGACGCAAGCAAATCGCCATGGTTTACGAACGCTATCAGCAGCGCCTTCGCCAACATGACGCAATGGACTTTGACGATATCCTCTTTGCGACGGTGGACCTTTTTGATCGATATCCGCAAGTTTTGGCTGAATGGCAAGAACGTTTCCGCTACATTTTGGTCGATGAGTATCAGGATACGAACGAAGCGCAATATCGCGTGATTAAGCATTTGGCTGCTCGCCACCTAAATATATG
>JAEZYR010000120.1 GCA_023442635.1 Bacillota bacterium
GGACTGTGAGCCCTGAGCCTAGCGTCTAGCTTGGCTAAGTCCCCAGTTTCTGGTTTTGGCTTTGAGCCAAAGTAAAACCGCAGCTGTTGCCCTAAGGCGACAACTGCGGTTTTTTGTGGCGCTTTGGCGACGGCGAAGGCTAGGCTCGTATGATGGCCACGCGGCCTAGATACGACTGAACGCCAGACCTAGACTAGGAGCCGCCTATCGGGTCTGCCTACTGGCTGGCCTTTTGGCTCGATAACTTAGGCCTTGCCCTTCATGCGGCGATCCTCGCCCTCTTGGCTATGGCGCCCCTTTGGGCCTTGCAAATAAGCCTGATCGGGATTCACCTGATCCATGTAATCGCCGTAGCCCGCTGCCTCCATTTCCTCATATGGAATAAAGCGCAGCGCGGCCGAGTTGATGCAATAACGCAATCCGCCAGCCTCTTCGGGACCGTCCTCAAACACATGCCCCAAATGGCTGTCACCCAAAGCTGAGCGAACCTCGGTACGCAACATGTGATGGCTGCTGTCTTCGTATTGGGCGAGGAGCTCATCGGCGAGTGGGGCTGTAAAAGCAGGCCAACCACAGCCGCTATCGTATTTTTGATTGGAACTAAAGAGCGGCTCGCCTGTCGTAATATCCACATAGATGCCTGGGCGCGTTTCGTCATAATAGGCATTCTGAAAAGGCGCCTCGGTGGCCGACTCTTGCGTGACCTTGAACTGCTGAGGGGTCAGGCGCTTGCGCAAGCTCTCGGGATCGGCCTTTGTCCAGCGCTGCTGGCTCTTTTCGGATGATGACATGTTGCTTTCCTCCTTGCTCTGGGTGGGTTGACTTGACTTAGACGCCGCCTCTAGGTCAGGCGAAAGCGTCGCGGCTTGAGACCTCGTATCGCTTTTTTGAGTCTCTGCGTCAGGTTCTGTTTTCGCTAGGCTGAGCCCCTCCAAGCGGCTCAGGTCTACAGAAGAGTAAGCGCCAGGATCTCGACAGAGGCGCTGCTGATGCTGGGGTTCGGCCGCCTGCCAATTGAGAAGGGGTCCAAAAGCGGTGGTCAGGCGCTTGTCGTGGCGCTGGCGCTCGGCCTCGATGGCCTTCTCGATGATGGGCGCGTCCTCATCTTCAACGAAGAAAATGCCGTGCTGAAAAGCTGGCCCCCAGTCAGGCCCCTGATGATTTTCGGCGCAAGGATCCACGATGTCAAAAAACGCGCTCAAAATGGCGTCGAGGCTCAAGCGCTTGGGATCGTAGCAGACCTTGACCCCGAGCAAGGCACCAATCTCATCATAGACAACGCGCTCATAAGTGAGCTTTCGCTCGCGGCCATTGATATAGCCGCATTCTGTGCGCAGCACGCCCTCAAGTCGACTAAAAAAGGCCTCCGTTCCCCAAAAGTGACCAGCGGCCAAATAAATTTCGCGGAGGTGGCCGAGGGCAAGCTCTGTCGCAGCGCGAGTTGGGCTGAGGACGTCTGGGGAAGATGATGGGGTAGGCTTGGGCTTTGAGGTTGAGGCCATGGTGGGCTCCTTTGCTCGCATTTTCTTTATTGTACTGAAAGCCAGAGCGGTGCTCCATCTAGAAAGCTACACATAACTGAGCAATGAACACCCCAGCAAAGAGGCGGCGCTCAGACGAAGAAGCGCGCCCCCGTAAAGGAGGGCACGCTTCTTGGAAATCCCTGATGAGGGGGTGCTAGCGCCTGACCGACTAGCCGAGGCCAGTTGAGCCTAGTCTTTCTTAGTTGTCTGTCAGACTGGCCACGAGGCCTAGCAAGAGGGGGATACCCGCATCATCTCTTAGACAATAAAGGAAGGGGCGGTCAAAGTTCAGCTCCAAAAGAGGCAGATCGGGCAAGTTGGTTGCGCACTCGGCAACAACAGCGGTATAAGCCGCGGCGGAAACCCCGTCTTCGTTGACGTCGATGGCGCTGGCTTGGACGATATCGCTAATGGGTAGGCTGGCTTTCTCTAGCAGCTGATCCAGGCTTGCCCCTGGCGAGAAGAAGGCCTCTGCGCCCAAAGTTTCGGCCTGCTTTTTCAGCGAAAAATCACCTTTGGCCTTGAAACGAGGCAGGGCAAGTTGCAATTGATAGGCCTTGGCTTCGCCGCCCTCAAAGGCAAGCTGCAAGTCCTCAGGATTGCTCAAAAGAGGCTTGAGTTTAGCGGTCTCCGCAGGCAAAAAGACTTGCAAGTCGCCATGCATGAGCGGCAGGTCGAGACGCTGACCGAGTGCACTCTCATACACGCTGGAGTTGGGGAAGTATTGCCGCATGAAAGGCGCACGTTCTGTTTGGCCATCGAGCTTAGTAAAGACCTGCTCCTGACTTTGATTGCTGTCAAAGGCCTGCACCCAACTGGACTTGAAGTAGAAGCAGTTCATGAGGACGGCCAGGTTCTCATCGTCCAATTGTGGGGCTGCGGTGATTAAATCGTGGGTCTTGTCTTTGAGATATTGCCCCATCTCGCTTTGGGCTGGCTCGGGGAAGGTCAGCTGGAAGACATCGGCTTTGAGCTTGTTTTTGACTTCTTCTTCATAAGCTGACTGCAGAGGGAAGGCATGTTTTTGGTTAAGCCAAAGGCTGTTCAGACTGACATAAGCCTCTTCTGAACCGTCGGCTGAGACATCCTGCGTGCTGCTCGTGGGGTCGGCATATAAGATCTGGTGTGCCTGCAAAGCAGCGAGCAGCGCTACCCCGTCCTGGCCGACCATTTCCTGAATGGCCTGTTGGAGCTGAGGATTGGCTGCAGGCCAGGCCAAGGCTAGGGCAGAGGCCAGACTAAAAGCAGAAATCGATTGATTTTGTGAGCCTTCGCTTGCCTTGCCCTGCTCTGCCATGAGGCTAGAGGCGAGCCGATAGGACAGCTTGTTGAGCGTGCGAGCCAATGCTTCGAGTTGGCTAGCCTTGGCCTCGTCATCAGTTGGAGCAGTCGGAGTCTGAGACAAAGCAGGACTAGGCTCCTGACTTCCTGGCGTGCTAGGCTCTGATGAGGAGCTGAGGCTATCGGAGGCGGAAGCGGGGCTATGGGGCTTGCTGCCAGGCGACGTGGGCTGGCTTTGACAGGCTGTCAGCGTAAGGACTAAGAGCAGCGCAAGGCTAGGGAGAAGGCGGCGTCTTTTGATTGTCATAAAGCTTTCCTTCTTTCAGCAAAGCAGACCAGCAAGGTGAAGACTTGAACGGCAGTCTAGGCCTTAGCTGCCTGCAGCTTATGCAATGCTTAGCTTCATTTTAAGAAAAAAGCCGCCTAGAGCTGTCTGTTAGCGCACAAGTTTTGGAGCTTGTCTGGCAGGGTCTTTACTGGGCGAAGCATGGGATAGAGCTCCAGTTAGCCTCAGAATACCAGAGCACAATTTTTTTCTGTGAGTATGCTCCACATGAAGCAAAGAGGAGAAAAGGGCAGTTCAGGCTCAAAAGAGGCGGCGAGCTTGGGCTCTGAGCCGACAACAATGATCAAGACACAGGTGGGGCTTTGTTTTCGGATCAAGCCCATTCTTAAAGAAAGCTTCTGTAAAGAGCGGTTTTGTAGCGAAAAGACTTGACGCAAGAGGGAGATCAACTATAATAGTCAAATAAAGTCAAAGAAAATACAAAGTCCACGCTGTATGCGCGTGAAGATATTGTGCCATGAGGAGGAAGGCAAATGGCCCGGCTAAGCGATGTAATCGAAAAAATGATCAAGGATATGATCGAAGCCAATGGGGGACGTGTGGAACTGACTCGAGGCGAACTGGCAGACCGCGTCAACTGCGTTCCATCGCAGATCACCTACGTGCTTTCAACGCGTTTCACGAGCGGGCAGGGCTACATTGTTGAGAGTAGGCGAGGCGGCGGTGGTTGGATTCGCATTCAGCGCATTCAGGCAGGGGATGGCCCTAAGGGCTATGTCATGCATGTACTCAATACCGTGGGCGACCACTTGACCCAGCACCAGGCCTCCATCTATCTCGGCAATTTTGTTGACTACGACATCTTGCCCAAAGCGACGGCCCAGCTGATCCAAGTTGCCTTGTCGGATCAGACCTTAGGACGCATTCCCCCACAGGCTCGCGACTATGTCCGCATGGATCTGATGAAGAACTTGCTGCTCAAGGCTGTTTTGGGCTTAGGTCCCAACAGCCGCCAGCCGCTGCAGAGCTCGCACGCTTTGATGCCTCTGACCGATGATTGGATGGAGATGATGGCGACAGCAGCTTCCTTTGATCGGTGTCTGTGGCCTAGGGAGGATGACGATGCCGACGAATAATTGGCCAGCTGATGGCCTAGACCTCCTGAATATGCTACTCGGCCTGACTGGAGGTGCAATGGATGCTGACTGGCAGCAAGCAGCCAGCCAGGTTTCGCGCCAAAACAGTCTGCGCTGCCCACATTGTGGCTTGACTTTTGAGGCCTTTTTGCAGGAACAGAAGTTTGGATGCGCGACCTGCTACAAGGCCTTCCGCCAGCAGTTGGGGTCTATTTGGGAACGTGTGCAGCGAGGCGAACATTATCTCGGTGACGGCATGCTAGCCATTCAGGATCTAGATGAGATGTTTGGGGCAAAGTCAGCAGATGATGAGCTAAAGGCCGAAGAAGATGAGGCGGTCAGCCTGGTTTCTACAGCGGAGTGTGCGCCCACGGAAGAAGGCGCGCCCACAGAGGTGGAAGCCCCCACAGAGGAGGCTTCCTTGGGAGAGATAGAGCCAGTCGACTGCGACAGCTCTAGCGATGGATCTATAGAGGCGGCAAAGGCGATACAGGAGACGCCCAAGAAGCCAAGCAGACCCTCAGCCGCAGAGTTAGAACAACAGGCCATCGAGCAGCTGAGAGCCGAGCAGGCGGAGGCGATCGAGCGCGAAGACTACGAAGAAGCTGCCCGCTTGCGCGACGCCATTCGAGGCCTTTTGGGCCAGCCAACAGAGGCGGCTGAAGCTTAGAGTAAGACGAGGAGGGAGAGCGATAAGCTGGTACAACGAAAAAGGGCCTGAGGCTGACCGCATTCTAGCGAGTCGCGTACGGCTGGCGAGGAATTGCCCAGACGTCCTCTTTCCCCACCGCTGGCCTGACGAGGCGTCACGAAGTGCTGAGCCCTATCAGGCCTTTGTTCGGGAATTGGCTCAGGACTGCCAAGCGGCCGCCCAAAGCATGCAGAAGGCGACGGAGCTTTTGGATATTCCTTTGGCGGAGTTGACGGAAGTTGAGCAAGAAACCCTGCTTGAGCGACGGCTCGTGTCAGCCGACTTTCTCGAGCAAAGCCATCCGAAGGCCTATCTCCTAAGCCGAGACGAAAAGTTGTCTGTGATGATAGGCGAAGAAGACCAGCTCCGCATTCAATCCCTGCATCCAGGCTTTGATCTTTTGTCGGCCTATGCACAAGCAAAGGACATGGCGGATGCACTGGAACAGCGGCGACCCTTGGCCTTTGATGCCGATTTGGGTTACCTGACGGCCTGCCCGAGCAATACGGGCAGTGGCATGCGCGTTTCGGTGATGGTTCATTTGCCAGCTCTGACAGAATCGCGGCAGATTGACCATCTGGCGCAACAGATGTCGAAGTTGGGCTATACCTTGCGCGGCTATCACGGGGAACACAGCGACCGCCAGACAGGGCTGGTTCAGCTCAGCAATCAGGTGACCTTAGGGGTCGACGATCGCGAATTGCTCAAGGAGTTTGTGCGCTTGATCCGCCGCATTCTCAAACTCGAAGATGAGGCGACCATGCGCTGGTTGGTTTCGGATCGTGAAAAGCTAGAAGATCGCTTGTGGCGTTCTTTGGGCGTCCTGATGCAAGCTCGCCTCTTGACTGCTGACGAAGCCAGGCACTGCTTGTCCGACCTTTATCTGGGCTTGCGCATCGGTGTTTTGCCCCTCTGGCTCGAGACGAAGACACTGAGTCGCTTGTGGCTCTCTATTGAACCTGCCAATTTGCAGCGCTCGGTCGGCCGCCCCCTAGCAGCCAGAGACCGCGATCGGATTCGCGCCATGATTGTTCGCCAGACTTTGGATAGAGCCCGTGAGGCAACTGCCAGTCGGCAAAGAATATCTGACGCCACTTTGGCACCGCAAAGCAAGAAGTCAAAAGCAGGTGAGGACTACAGCCCTGTGACGGAGCCTATTCCGATAGATGAAACGCGTATCGGGCGCATACAGCGCTTTTTGCGCCAGGAAGAGATGCAGATGGCTCAGCAGCATCTGAACGATGACGAGATGGATCAAGAGGAGGAAGGAGACGAGATATGATTTTGAGATTTACACCTGAAGCTGGCAAAGTCTTGGGCTATGCTGCCCGCTGTGCCCAGGCTTTTGGCATAGATTACATTGGCACGGAGCACCTTTTGGCTGGCCTTGTCATAGAAGGCGAAGGCCCAGCCGCCCAACTTCTGTCTGAGTTTGGCGTGACGCGCGACAACTATCTCGAAGCGCTTTGTGCCGAATATGGTGAAGAACAGATTGAGATCGAAGCCTTTGAAGATGGCGACGAAATGGACATCAGCGATCTGATGACGAGGACGACACCCCGAGTTCGACGGGTGATCGAGCTGGCGGCCTATACCTCGCGCCGTTTGGGGAAGGAAGTTATCGAAGTTGCCTACTTGCTGATGGGCATCATCCAAGAAGGCGACTCCGTTGCCCTGCGTCTCTTGCAGCGCCTCAAAGTCGACCCTCGCCCTATTTATGCAACTTTGAGTGAGACGGTTTTGCAGCAGCGCCGCGAAGAGATTGAAGCTAGCGATCAAAGCAAGAAACAAGAAGAGCAAGACAGCCGTCAGGCGCGTTTGGCCGCCGCCCAAAAGACACGTGAAGAGCGCCGCCACCAAAATACCCCACTGGCCAAATACAGCACAGATCTGAGCGCTCTGGCACAAGCCGATAAATTTGACCCCATCATTGGTCGGGACCGAGAGATTCAACGCATGCTCCAAATTTTGGCTCGCCGCAGCAAGAACAATCCTGTGCTGGTGGGTGAGCCCGGTGTCGGCAAAACAGCGATTGCGCAAGGTCTGGCCAGCAAAATGTTGCAAGATGACTGCCCAGATTTTTTGCGGGGCAAAAGGGTGCTTTCGTTGGATTTGGCTGGCATGCTAGCCGGTGCGAAGTACCGCGGCGAGTTCGAAGAGCGCCTCAAGGAGAGCATCAAAGAAGCCGCCGAAGCCAAAAATGTCATCCTTTTCATCGATGAATTGCATACGATCATTGGAGCAGGCGGTGGCAATGATGGCGCCATGGATGCGGCCAACATCCTCAAGCCCCTCCTGACGCAAGGTGAGATTCAAATCATCGGCGCGACCACCAACACGGAGTATCGCAAGTACATCGAAAAAGATGCGGCTCTGGAGCGGCGATTCCAACCTGTCATGGTCGGCGAGCCAGGCGAAGGGGAAACCGTCCAGATCATCAAAGGCATCCGCCCGAAGTTTGAAGCGCATCACCGCGTCAAAATTACAGATGCGGCGGTGGAGGCAGCTGTGCAACTGTCCGTGCGCTACATCACAGACCGCTTTTTGCCCGACAAGGCTATCGATCTCATCGATGAGGGCGCTTCGAAGATCCGCATCGAAAAGGGACAGCAAGAGCAGAGCCTAGAGCAACACTTGCGCCGCGAGCTGGCTCAGTTGCGAGAAGAGAAAAAGGAAGCAGTCGCCCAGGAGGCCTTCGAAGAAGCGGCCAAACTCCGCCGCCGAGAGGAGGCTCTCCAAAGCCGCCTTGAGGACGAGCTCGCCCTAGCTGAGCAGAGTGTGGAGAACAGCAACTATGAGCTTACGCTGGATGCAGACGATATAGCTGGTATTGTTGCGCAGTGGACGGGCATTCCTGTGCAGCGCTTGACCGAAGATGACGAAGAGCGCCTTCGCCGCCTCGAAGACGAACTCAAAGCGCGCGTCCATGGCCAGGATGAAGCCGTCGCCGCTGTGGCGAAGGCCATTCGCCGGGGACGTCTGGGTCTCAAAAACCCCAATCGCCCAACGGGATCTTTTATCTTCCTAGGCACAACTGGCGTTGGCAAAACCGAATTGGCCAGAGCCCTAGCTGAATTGCTCTTCGGCAAAGAAAGCGCCCTGATCCGCGTCGATATGTCCGAGTATATGGAGCGCTTTGATGTGAGCAAGCTGATCGGCGCGCCCCCGGGTTATGTCGGCTATGACGAAGGCGGCCAACTGACCGAGCGCGTCCGCCGCCAGCCCTACAGCGTCCTGCTTTTTGACGAGATCGAAAAGGCTCACCCCGACGTGTTCAACGCCCTTTTGCAGATCCTCGAAGATGGCCGCCTGACAGATGGCCAAGGGCGTACGGTCGACTTTCGTCACACGGTCATCATCATGACGTCGAATATCGGGGCTAGGCTGCTGACCTCGCCTTCTGGCCGACGCATTGGCTTTGGTCTGGCCGACGAGAAGCCCAAGTCAGGCGAATTGTACGGTGGCAAGAACTACGAAGACGCCAAGACGCTGGTTCTAGAGGAAATGAAGAAGACCTTCAATCCTGAGTTTATCAACCGCGTGGATGCGATTGTCTTCTTCCACATGCTTGATCATCAGGCCATGATGGGCATCGCGGACCGCATGCTGAAGCAGTTGGCTGTCCGCCTTGCTGAACTCAAAATTGGACTGGATGTGCAAGATGAGGCGAAGCAGCTGCTCGTACAAAGGGGTTACGATCCTGTTTATGGGGCTAGACCCCTGCGACGCGAGATCCAAAATAGCCTCGAAGACCGCATCTCAGAGGCCATGTTGGAAGGCGTGGTCAAGGCAGGTCAAGTCGCCTTGATTGACGTCGAAGATGGAGAGTTGAGGGTGCAACGTGGCAAGCAGCCTTTTGTTGAAAATGGCTCAACGAGCGGCGAAGGAGACGGAGCTCAAAACGCAGAAAGCGGCGAGGGCGAGGGGCTAGGCTCAGAGCCTGAGGGCCAGACACCTGTGCCAGCTGCGAAGGCAAAGAAGAGCAGCCCAAAGAAGCCGCGAGCAAGGGCTAAAGCGTCGCAAGAAGCAAGCAAGAAAAGAAAGAAGAGCGCGACCCCAAGTGTAGACTCAAGCGAAGAGGCAAGCGCAGAAGAGAGCAGCGGTGCCGAACGCTGATGAAGGGCTAAATGTGCGCAAAGAGCGTCCAAAAGAGCAAAAAACGGATGAAGCCGATGCTTGAGGACAATGGCTGAGGCCAGAGCTCGAATATCGAGGCAGTTGAAAAAAGCCAGGGAGAATTCTCCATACTGGCTTTTTTCGGCTATTATGGAAGTAATTTTGGCTAGGAGGAGCGAGTGCTGTGCAATTTTGTGATCGCATGCTGAGTTCAGTGTTCACGCGCGTTTTGCTGTGGCTTTCGATCCTAGCCTTGCCACATATGCTGCCGATCGACAATTTCGATCTGGCGACCTATGTCGATGACCGAAGACCCCAGCTGGCGAATTTCTCAGAAGATCGCGACGCTTGCACCCGCTCTTTGAATATGAATCGCCTAGGTAGCCAGGGCGACATTATTATCGAAGTTCTGAGCGACTTGGGCAGTGCAGGTGTGGCTGGTCATGCCGCCATTGTCTCGAGCAATGCTTGGCAGACGATCGAGTCTTACCCCAAAGCCTTTAGCCCCATTCGCCGTGATGGCGTGCAGCGCTATCGCAACAATTGGCAGAACATTAGTGGGGCGCTTCTGTATCGCCCACGGCAGGCTAGCCCAGCTCAGTTTGCTAGGGCAGCACGCTATGCCGAGGCTCAAGTGGGCAAGCCCTACAACTGGCATTTCTGGGACAAAATGAATAGCGATAGCTTTTACTGCAGCCAGCTCGTCTGGCGCGCTTGGCTTGAAGCTGGCATCGATATCGAAGAAGGCACCTTCCCCAATGCTGTTGTGGCACCTGCCGATCTCGCCAAGTCTAGGAATACGGTTTTGGTGGAACGCGTGCGATGAGGGGCGCCTTGCAACGGCATCTAGATGCCAGATGGAAGCTGTGGCGACGAGCAGGGCTGTCGCTGCTTTTTTTATGCCTCCTTATCTTGTCCAGTACGCTGTCAGCTTGCACCCCCAAGCCCCTGACGAAGCTGCCAGCCCAAACGCGCTTTGCTATTGTGCAATCCGATATTTTGGCTGGCAGGGCGCAACTGACTGCTCTCGACGAGAGAGGCAAAACACTGGGCGAAAACAGACTGCGTTTGCAAGACGGCTCAGTTTCAGCGCGTGCGCCTGGGGTCTTTTATGTAGCTGGCCATCGAAGCAATGACAACATCCTCATCCGCGGAGGCGATATTCAGTACTTTAATCTTCTAGATGAGCCGAACTATTCGGGGTCGACGGCGGTCTATCTAGAGGATGAGGCCAACTATGCCTGCATGAATGGGAATGTCTCCGAGGAGACGGGCTATGAGTGCTTGCTTGTGGCCAGAGACATACGAAGCGGCAAAACCCTTTACCAAAGCATCGTTCCCCTTTTTGCTACGCAAATTTTGGCGGATGAAAACTACTTGTATTTGGTCGGCACGAATGCGGGCATTGACAGAGAAGAGGCGGTTTTGACGGTCGTCTCCAAGCAGACAGGCAAGCTGCTTTTGACCCATATTTTCCCGACATACCGTGAAATTTTTAGCGCTGCCCTCGTCCAGGGTCGCCTCCTGATTGTCGCTACAGACAAAGCAGACTTCAAACAAAAACTGCTGACAGTCGAGGGCATTTTGACAGCCCTTGAAGAGCAGAGGCTGGCCAACACAGAAGATGGGCTTCGGATTCAGCCCCTGCTAGCCTGGCAAGACAAAAAAGTAGACGCCGTTTATGCAGCGCCAGATGGCTTCTACCTTTGGGATCAGAGACAGCTCTATCGCTGCTCGCCCGATGGACAGGTGCAGGCCACGTTTTCGCTACAAGCGGACGAGGCCGTTTTTTGGGGCGTCGATTTGAGTTCAGCTTTTTCGGGTCAAAAGGCAGAGAGGAAGACAGTTGTAGCCAAAGATGCTGGCGGCCAGAAGGACAAGGCAAGAACCTGCTTGTGGCTCTATAGCAGTCAGGCTAGCTCGAGCAACAAAATGACCCTCTACATGCAGGAGCTAGACGCTAGGACACTAGAGCAGGTCAAAAGCTACCAGGTTAGCTTGCCGCGTTTTGACCTTGTGCAAGTTGCAGCCCTTGAGCCTTAAGGCTAAGACGAGCTAAACGCCCCATGCAAATATAGTAAAGCGCCCTTCGCGAGGGCGCTTTTTACATCCTGAGCCAGGGCCGCGGGCAGGGGCCGAGGCCCTGGGCCGCTGCCCCTGGCTGCTGTAGATTTGCTCGAGGCAAAAGCTCAGTCATCTATGCCCAAGAAAGCACCTGAGCGAGCATCGATCTCGACTTCGCAATCTTCGGTATCACCAGGATCTTTGGGATCGGGGTAGCGGTACTTGATTTTGTAGGTGAGCTGCTGATGCTCAAAGATCAGCGCCCAGCCAGCATAAGTCCAATTTTCGCCTCGGTGAGCTTCGGCGCTCTGATGGGCCTGTTCGGGGCTTACGCCTAAGTCTGACCACACAAATGTGGGATGTTGGTGATGCTGGCGATGACTTTCTTGCGTGTAAACCTGGCCACTTTTCGCATCGACCTTTAACTTGTGCTCCTGCTGACCATCCGAACCCTGGATAAAGATGATTTCGTGCCCGTCATCTATTTCTCTGACGAGCTTCGTCAAAGCGGCCTGTGGGAAGAGCTGGCCGAAGCGATCGAGTGTCTGCTGCAGAGCCGGATCTGCAAGACCGACGACCGCGTGAGAGCTCGGCTGGCCAGTACTAGGCGCCTGTGCTTGAGGCGTCGTAGCTTGCTGAGAAGCAGGATTCGTCGCGAGGGGCGAAGAGGATGGGGTGTTGACTTGGGGTGTAGGCGCCGCGCTAGGAGCCACGCTAGCAGCGGAGCCAGGGACTGAAGACGGCGCCTGCTGGCTAGGCCTGGCTGGCGAGAAGGGGTTACAAGCCGTCAAACCCAAGAAGATAAGGCTAGAAGCTAAGGCCAGAGAGGCAGCTGGAAAAATCTTTTTCACAAATAAAACCTCCTAGATATGAATACATTAGAGCATGTAAGATTTGCTCAGCTTAGCGCCTGTTAGGCCTCAATCATGAAACAAAAGCGCCTCTATCTAT
>JAEZYR010000001.1 GCA_023442635.1 Bacillota bacterium
TCCTATACCTAGCTTGAATATAGGCTGAAGCTTCGTTTTTTACAATGCAGAAGTTAACAAGTGATAAAAAAATGTATAGATCGACGAAAAAGAGAGGCGGCGATTGTGCGTTTTAGCAGAGGGAAAAGGCTTTGCAGAAAAAGCGAGCAGGCAATAGATAAAAACAAGCGAATTCTAGTTGAGCACAGCTGAAGTCTGGGCGCTCAGCTGCTATAGGTGGGGTGTTTTAGGTCGAAATGAGCAGCAGTAGACAGCTATTTTTTCCGAAGAGAGATCTGAGCAGTAAAGCGTCGAAGCTTTAGGCAGATGTTGGGCTTGGGATTTTTAGAATAAGGAAGGAAAGAAGAGCTAGCAGCTAGAGCGACGAAGCCTCGCAAGCGTTCAGGCCAAAGCTTAGCTCAGCCAAAGGCAAAAGAAGGAGCAAAGACAATGATTCAAGCAACCCCACCCATGGGCTGGAACTCTTGGAATACTTTTGGCTCGGATATTTCAGAGCAACTTATTCTTGAGATGGCCGAATGCATGGTCAAAGATGGCTATCTGGCAGCTGGCTATAACTACCTTGTTATAGATGATTGCTGGAGCTTGCGCGAACGCGATGCTGAGGGACGACTTGTGCCCGATCCAGCCAAATTCCCTAACGGCATGAAGGCTTTGGCTGACCGCATTCACGCCTATGGCTTGAAGTTTGGCATGTATTCTTGTGCAGGCCACCGCACATGTGCCGATTACCCTGGCAGTTATGGGCATGAATTTTTGGATGCCGAAACATTTGCGAGCTGGGGCGTCGATTTTCTTAAGTACGACTATTGCTATAAGCCTAGCGAAGCGACAGGTGAGATGCTCTATCGCCGCATGGGTATGGCGTTGCGGGCTTCAGGACGCGACATTCTATTCTCGGCTTGCAACTGGGGACATGACGAAAGTTGGCGCTGGATGCGTTCGGCAGGCGCACATATGTATCGTTCGACAGGGGATATTTTTGATCGCTATAACTCCTTTATAGAGATCGCGCGCAGTCAGGAGGATAAGCTCGGCTACAGCGGGCACAACTGCTTCAATGACCTCGACATGCTCATCGTCGGCATGTTCGGCCAAGGCAATGTGGCTCAGGGCGGTTGTCGAGCCGAAGAATATCGCAGCCACTTTGCGCTGTGGTGCTTGTTTGGTACGCCCCTGATGATCGGAGCGGACCTGCGTCGACTGGATGCGGATATGGCCGCCTTGCTCAAAAATCCGCGTCTTCTAGCGATTAACCAGGATCCCGAAACCAGACCCCCTTATCTTGTCGGCGAAGTGGGAGGGCCAGTCTATTGTCGCCACCTTGCTGATGGGCGCTACGCTTTGGGCTTTTTCAATCTGGCGGATGAGAAGCGCGGCGTGCATCTGTTGCTTACGGATGCAGGTCTGCCAGCAGGCGGTGACTATGGATTCCGCATGACAGACTGTTTCTCAGGCGAAGTCGGCGAGGCGGTCTTTGACCATGTGGGCGTTGAATTAGAAGCACATGATTGCCGCCTCTATCTAGCTGAACTGGTGAAAAAAGACAGCTGATTGAGATGCGCTCGTACCAGCTTGAGATTCGTGTTAGACTGACGAGACCTGAAAGGTAGAAGGCCTCTGAAATTGGAGGCCTCCAAGGAGGTTTAACCCATGAGATTAGGCATCAGTAGCTATTGCTTGGCTCAGCACCTGCACTCTGGCGAAATGACTTTGCTGGACGTGCTGGATTGGTGTGCAGAGCAGGGCTTGGCCACGATTGAATTTGCCCCTATTGGCTACAGCTTTGAGGATAATGACGAGCTGCTTGAGGCGGTCATTGCCCGCTGCAAAGAACATCAGCTCGAAGTTGTCTGCTATTCCATTGCAGCTGACTTCATGTCGGATGATCCAGCTGAGCGCGCCAAGGAACTCGAGCGGGTCAAAGGTCAGATCGACTTGGCTGCCCGTTTAGGCGCGACCTGCATGCGCCACGATATCGTTTCTTGGGCGGCCGATCCAGATGTAACCTCGGCCAAAAACTTTGATCGCTTGCTGCCACGATTGGTGGAGGCCTGTCGCCAGACGGCTAGCTATGCCGCCGAAAAGGGTGTCACGATCCTCGTTGAGAACCACGGCCAAATCATGAATGGCCACGAGCGTCTGATTCGCTTGGCAGAGGCCGTCGACCACGAGAATTTTGGTCTGTTGACGGACTTGGGCAACCTCTGGTGCGTCGATGACGATCCTGTCGCTGGTGTGCCCCGCATGCTCAAATACACCAAACACCTTCACTGCAAGGACTTTTATCAGCGGCCACAGTCCGAAGTGGCACCTGGTGAGCACGGTTGGTTCAAGTCGAGGGCAGGTTATTGGCTGAGAGGCGCTATTTTTAACGAGGGTGACCTCAATGTCCGCCAGGTTCTCAAGAGCGTTCGCGAGGCTGGCTACGATGGCAGCATTTCGCTGGAGTTCGAGGGTCTCGAAGAGTGCCGCATGGCTTCGGCTGACAGCCTGAAGAACATTCAGCGCTTGTGGGACGAAGTGGGTGCTTGATAGCAGGTCTTGGGGTTCAAAGTCCTAGATGATAAACCAGGCAGAGGTAGGATTCTTCCTTTGCCTGTTTTTTTGCTCTGCCTCTGCTATCTTGCGCTTCCTAGCGGCGTGAGAGCTCAGGTCTCGACAACATAGGAGATCAGATCTTTACAACATGAGAGCTCAGCCCTTTACAACATAATAGGTTTGTATAAACGGCCAGCAAAGCAGATATAAACGATAATTGTTATTAGTCTGTTATTTAATACATGGAAGCCTTGGCCTTCATATGCGCAAATCTATCGTCGCTTTGAGCGAAAAGTGTTAGGATAAGCAAGAATCTACACTTGCGTAGATGATTTTTATATTCAGTCGCAGATCACCTTTTGAGGGTGGCTGCTTAAAAGAGAAGAAAGGAAATTTCATGGCAAACGACAAAGACAAGATGAAAGCCAAAGAGATGGCGCCCGAGCTGTCCAGCCGCAACAACCGCGTAGGTGGCCAAGACGGCAAGATGACAACCGTCGCTGGCGCCCCAGTGGCCAACAATCAGGACTCCGTGACAGTAGGTCCTCGTGGCCCCATGCTGCTGCAGGATGTTTGGTTCCTCGAAAAGATGGCTCATTTCGACCGTGAGGTTATCCCCGAGCGCCGCATGCACGCTAAGGGTTCTGGTGCTTTTGGTACGTTCACGGTCACGCACGACATCACGAAGTACACCAAAGCTGCTATTTTCTCCGAAGTCGGCAAGAAAACCGAAATGTTCGCCCGCTTCTCAACCGTAGCTGGTGAGCGTGGTGCAGCTGATGCAGAGCGCGACATCCGCGGCTTCGCCCTGAAGTTCTACACCGAAGAGGGTAACTGGGACATCGTCGGCAACAACACGCCTGTCTTCTTTTTCCGCGACCCTCTCAAGTTCATTGACCTGAACCATGCCGTCAAGCGCGACCCACGCACGAACATGCGCAGCCCCAACACCAACTGGGACTTCTGGTCCTCCTTGCCTGAGGCCCTCCTCCAAGTGACGATCATCATGGGCGACCGTGGTCTGCCGAGCAGCTACCGCCACATGCACGGCTTTAGCTCCCATGCTTACAGCCTGATCAACGAGAAGAATGAGCGCGTCTGGGTCAAGTTCCACTTCCGCTCCCAGCAGGGCATTCAGAACCTGACGGATCAACAGGCTGCTAAGCTCGTTGGTGACGATCGCGAGAGCCATCAGCGCGACCTTTATGAGGCCATCGAGAAGGGCGATTTCCCCAAGTGGGAGATGTTCATTCAGGTCATGACCGAGGAGCAGGCTGACGCCTACAAAAACAATCCTTTCGACTTGACCAAAATGTGGCCCAAGAAGGACTTCCCTCTGATGCCCGTGGGTTATTTTGAGCTGAACCGCAACCCTGCTAACTACTTCGCAGAGGTCGAACAGGCCGCCTTTACGCCTGCCAACGTGGTGCCTGGTGTTTCTTTCTCGCCTGACCGCATGCTGCAGGGTCGTCTCTTTGCCTATGGTGACGCCCAGCGCTACCGCCTCGGTGTCAACCACCATCAGATCCCAGTTAACAGCCCCAAAGGCGTGGCGCCAGAGCAGTACCACCCCTACCATCGCGATGGGCAAATGCGTGTTGATGGCAATTTGGGCAGCGAATTGCACTATGAGCCAAACAGCTACGGCAATTGGCGCGACCGTCAGACCAGCCAGGATCCTGAGTTGGCCGCCAAGCAAGCCATCATGCGCTATGACTACCGCGCGGATGATCACGACTACTTCACCCAGCCTGGCCAGCTCTTCCGCGCCATGACGCCAGATCAGCAGCAGGTGCTCTTTGAGAATACCGCTCGTTGCATGGGCGACTCGACTCTGCAGATCAAGCACCGTCACATCGCTCACTGCTACATGGCTGATCCTGCTTACGGTGAGGGCGTCGCTAAAGCTCTGGGCATCGAGATCAAGGATGTCGACCTCAATGTGGGCGCTTTGGATTCACAGGAGGCCAACGAGGAGTTCAACCGCCGTCATCCAGAGTTGGATATCCCCACGCAGCCTGTAGACTCAGGCCGTGAGATTGATACCAACGGCCCAGACTACATCGATTGGGAGAAGGATCCCTGGTTGCTTTGATCTAGCCACTAGCGCTTAGATCTGGAATCTCAGCAAAAGTCATGCGATTGACCAGATGTACAAGTTAAAAGACCGCCTTTCGGGGCGGTCTTTTCTTTGCCGTTTTGCTCTCGATACTGTGTTGGAAAAACGATCTTAAAATGAAAAATTAATGTTTAAGATGTAGAAAATGACCAAAATAAGTGGGGTTGGTAGGCTTAATTATTGACTATAGAAGAAAAACTATGCTAAAAGCGTAGAGCCTATAAAAGCATCCCTATACAAAGGCCTTCTTGCCTTCGGAGAAGATTGACGTTCTCATCCAACGGCACAAGGCGCAAGAAAAGTAGAAAGCGTGACACAATGAAACGGAAAACACTTGCCGCACTTTGCAGCTTGGTGCTTGTCGCAGGCGTGCTGACGCCCGCGCCGTTGCCTCGCCACACGAATTTGGGCATTCAGGCCTTAGAGCCAGAGGAAGAAGAGGCGATTCAGGGCTATCTCGACAAAGCTCGGCGCGATATCAATACGTTGCGCCAGCAAGCGCAGTTCATGCTTGCCGGTGGGAACAACCAATACATCGACCAGTTCATGATCGAGTACAACGAAAGCTACGGCAAACTTGTGGCCAAGGAATCGCCAGAGGCCACGCAGGAGCTCTGCGATGCCGTCCTCAAAGAAGTGCGCGATACCTTGGTGAAGTGGCGCGATGAGGCCCTGGCCCATTCCAAAGTCGTGGTCGATACGCTGGTCAATAGTGCGAAAGAGCAGACGAAGGACGAGCAAGTTAAAGAGCGCCTAGAGACCTTCCGCCAGGAGCAGTACCAGGCGATGGACGAGTCCAAGAACAGCTACGACGCACAGTACACCAAGCAGGAAGCCCTCAAGGCCACGATCTACCAGAAGATGGGTGAGCTCGAGCGCGAGGTGGCCATCGAGAAGCTGCGCAAAGAAGTGCAAGAGCTGAAGGACAGGAACGACACGATAGAGCCAGCTTCGGATCGCTATACCGCAGATCAATTGCAGCAACTCGACAAGGTGCTAGAAGAGCAAGTCCACAAAATGGAGGCGCTCAAGTTCGACAATGATGGTGGCGGCCGCAAGGAGCTAGAGGCTTTGCAGCAGTCTGCTCGCCAAGCCGTCCAAGAGGTGCCGAAGGGCGGCGAGCCAGAAGCTGGCGGTGAACCTGAGGAGGCCGAAGAACCCGTCGCCCAGACCGCGACGGTCAGCTACAGCGACCCTGCCTTCCAGACAGCTAAAGTCGCGAAAGACACGCTGCAAGTCGGTGAGGCTCTCAGCGAAGCCGTGCCGACGCCTGCTTTTGCCAAGTACAGCGTGAACTGGATCAAGCCCAACCGCTACAAGGTGTCCTATACGCCAGCCAAGGGCGACGCTGAGGTCAACACCTGGGATTACGAAGAGCTCAAGCAGCAGACAGCCAAGGCTGGCGCGTATAAGATCGAGGTTGTCAACTACACTGACAGCCTACTCTTCCGCTACATCCTGGATGAGCCAGACAACAACACAGACACCAGGGTCACGGGTACCGAGATCCCCACGATAACCGTCACTCAGCAACCGGGCGACAAGAGCCTAGGCGAGATCACCTTGGATGACTACCAGGTGGTGCCGAACTATGATCTGGATGGCACGCGCCAGGGCACGATGTTCATTTACTCGAAGATCCTTGAGCAGCCCTTCTTGTCCGAAGATGGCAATCTCAGCAAGAAGTACAGGTACAGCGACGATGTGAAGAAGCGCTTCAAGCCTGAGAATCCCTATGTCAGCTACACCTACCGCATTGACTACAGCGCCTTCTTGGGCGATTGGGTAAATGAAGATGTGCGCTCGGGTGTTTCGATTGCCTTGAGGCCGCGCTTCCAAGAGACCATCCCCTTCAGTGTTTCAGACGCCACGGCCGATAAGCCCGTCACGTTTACGGCAACACTCCGCGATCAGTACAAGAATGTCTGGGACAAAAAGGCCTATGATGTCACCTACCGCTACACCTTCAAGGCGACAGGTAGCAAGAAGAAAGACCAAGTGCTCTTCAAGGGCGATAAAAGCACGTGGAATGTCACGGAAGACAAGGCTGGTAGCCCGAAAGAATTCAGCCTTTGGAATGTGAGCACCCTGCGCGGCACTTGGGCCAAGGCTGAGCCCCACCACTACACCTGGACGCCCGAAGAACTCGAAGGCTACAAGATGGAGCTGCTGGGCGATGGCATCCGTACACCTTACGAAATCCACTACTACAAAAACATCAAGCTGAACTTCGAAGCTGGCACAGGCCACTTTGCAGATCAGTCGCAAAACAAAGAAGTAGACGCCCTGCAAGGCAAGGGCTTTGATGTCGATGGGGTCGAAAAGCCTACGGGAGACACGGCCTTTGTGGGCTGGAAGCTCAAAAAGACGGCGGCCATGGTGAGCGGTAACTGGACGCCCCAAGATCTAGAAGCTCTGACGTTTGAGGCCGTCTACGAGAAGCCTGTTGTGGCGCCTGATTTCAAAGATGAGATCACCATCCAGCGTGGCCAAACAGGTCTCAGCCTAGAAGAAGTCCTCAATAACGCGGATCTGGTCACGGGCAATCCCAGTGTTTCGCATGAACCAGCTGACCTCAGCACGCTTGGCTATGGCACCTTCGAAGTGCCTGTAACCCTGACCTTCGAGGAAGGCGACCCAGCCACCCATACCATCATGGTCACCATTCCTTCTATGGCAGATGAGGCGAATCCTTCCTTGCAGCCTGTAGTCGAGATACCTCAAGGAACGAGCGCTTTGACGGTCGATCAGGTGCTTACGCCCGAGCAAGAAGATACCTTGCGCCCTGTTGAGGTGACGACCGAGACGAAGCTCGAGGAACTGGAGCCAGGCGATCATCAGGTTACGATTACGCTCAAGTACGAAGACGGTAGCACCCTCGAGCGCGAGCTGACCGTTCGTGTGCTGGAAGTCGTCAAGACCTCGATCCCAACAGACTTCCCCACGATGGACTCGCTGCCGACCGCAACGATCCTCGAAACATCTGTGCCGACCGACTACCCAGTGGCACAGCCGCTGCCGACCTATGTCATGCCCCCTTCAGAGCCATCAGAAGAGAAGCCGACAGCAGCTACAACAGCTGAGCCGACA
>JAEZYR010000015.1 GCA_023442635.1 Bacillota bacterium
ACGTATACTAGATATCTACTGTGAGGCTTCACTCATTTATAGGCGCACTTTGCGAGGTGAACGCGCTTTGCTAGCCTTGAATCCTCAGAGTGGGCGCGTAGATCTTTATGCAACCCCCACCTGGCAGCGTCTGAGTGGGGCAAAGGAGAAAGGAGAGAAAGATGCTTGAGAGATGGAAGGCCCTCCTAGCTCCAGCAAGCGGACAGGAGCCCAAAGCTTCCGAAGCCCCCAAAAAAGAAAGCCATGGTAGTTCTCCCGAACACCGTCACACCGAGCGCCAATCGGCTGAGGATGGCGAAAATGAACGCGCCTTGCACTTTGCCGAGGAATTGGCTTTTTTTGAAAAAAGACGTCCAGAGCCACCCAAGACCACGGAAGAAGGACAGGCCTTGCCCTTGTGGAATTGGACTTGGGATCTTTTTTTAGAACGGATGCGCAAAGTAACAGCCGCCGATTACCAAGCTGAAGTTGAGCATGAAGCGGCTAATTTGCGCCGACATTGGCAGGCCTATCTCGATCCTGAAAGCGACCAGATTCTCCTAGCAGCCCTGAGTTTTTCGGTGCAGATGCACCACCCCCAGCGACGTATGCATGGGGAGCCCTACTGCCTTCATCCTATTTCAGTCTGTGATCTTTTGACAGAGCTAGAGGTTGAAAGGGCCACCTTGATCGCTGCGCTTTTGCATGACACAGTCGAAGACACACCGTTGACAGCTGAACAACTTGCCCATTTCTTCGGTTCGGAAGTGGCGGCTTTAGTTGATGGCGTCACTAAATTGGATAAATTTCAATTTAATTCCAAAGAAGAACTCCAGGCTGAGAATTTCCGCAAGATGTTTCTGGCCATGGCCAAGGATATCCGAGTCATCTGGATTAAGCTCTCGGATCGCATGCACAATATGCGCACCATGAAGTACATGCGCCGCGATAAGCAAGTTCGTATCGCCCAGGAGACACTCGACATTTATGCACCCTTGAGTAGCTATTTGGGTATTTATCGCTGGAAGTGGGAGCTTGAGGATCTCTGCTTGCGCTACTTAGATCCAGGTGCTTATTACGAACTGGTGGGCGCGATATCGCAGCGGCGTTCTGAGCGTGAACAGTATTTGGCTCAGGTTGTCGAAGAGCTGACAGAGGCCATCCATGCCATTGGCATTGACTGTGAAATTGAAGGGCGCCCCAAGCACTTCTATTCGATCTATCGCAAGATGAAACTCAAGGACAAGCACCTCGATCAGATTTATGATCTCTTTGCTTGTCGCGTTATCGTCCAGACCGTGGCCGATTGCTATGCCGTTCTTGGCCAGGTACACGAAATGTACAAGCCGATGCCTGGTCGCGTTAAGGACTATATTGCGATGCCCAAACCCAATATGTACCAATCGTTGCACACGACGGTTATCGGGCCGAGAGGTGTGCCTTTTGAGGTGCAGATACGCACTTTGGCCATGCACCGCACAGCTGAATATGGTTTGGCAGCCCACTGGAAATACAAGCAGAGTGGCAATCGCAGCATCAGTGCCGACCAGCATGAGCAGGAAGAAATGGCTAGCCGCCTGACTTGGTTGCGCCAACTTTTGGATTGGCAAAAGGACATGCGCGATGCCTCTGAATACATTGAATCCCTCAAAAATGGTCTCATTGCTGAGCAGGTCTTTGTATTTACGCCTAGAGGTGATGTTTTAAGCCTTCCAAAAGGCGCGACACCGATCGATTTCGCCTATGCGATCCATTCAGGCATTGGAAACCATATGTTTGGCGCCAAGGTCAATGGGCGGATAGCCCCTCTGACCTACGAACTCCAAAATGGCGACTTTGTGGAAGTGCTGACCAGCGATAAAGTCAATGGCCCGAGCCGAGACTGGCTGAAGATTGTCAAAAGCTCGTCTGCAAGGAACAAAATCAACCAATGGTTCAAAAAAGCCTCGCGCGAAGAGGATATTCAGCGGGGTAAGGACATGCTGGAGCGCGAGATTCGGCGCAGCGCCTTTACCCCCAGTCAGCTGATGAAACCAGCCTATGTCGAGGCTATGTTGGAGCGCCAGCATCTCAAAAAGCTGGAGGATCTTTATGCCTCAATTGGGCATGGCACCCTGACAGCCCAAAAAGTTGTGCCCAAGCTGCGCGAGGCCTATATCCGCGATTTGAGCCCAGCTGAGCAGGCTGAGTTGGGTTATCGGGTGAATGGCAATGGCCAGCTGGTCTATGACCCAGAGCCTGCGATGGTTTCAGAAGACGGTGAAATCATACCCACCAAAGCTCCTCGCCGTCATAGCCACAATGAGTATGGCATCATTGTGGCGGGCATGGATAACTGCCTCGTTACGTTATCGCGATGCTGCAAGCCTGTGCCAGGTGACCCCATTGTGGGTTTTGTGACGCGAGGTAGAGGCGTTTCAGTCCACCGTCAAGACTGCCGGAACATCCGCAATATTTTGGCTGCAGCGACAGGCGACGCTGCCAATGCCGAGCAGGCCTCACGCCTTATTGATGTTTATTGGGACGATGAAGAGCCAGGCGGGCAGCTCTACCGCGTGGAACTTAGGATTTTGGCTCATGACCGCCACCATCTTTTGGGCGATATTTCGAATGCTATTGCCGATGAACGCGTGCCTATTTTGTCGGGTACGCTGAATGCCTACAAAGATGTCACAGCTAGTTTGCATTTGATTATTGAGATCCAAAATCAAGCGCAGCTGGATCGCATTATTGGCCGAATTAAGGCGGTCAAAGATGTCTTTGATGTCCAGCGTGAGCAGTGAATGAAGGGGCTGCAAGAGCATTGCGCTCTGGCCATCCTGTAAGGTCTTTAATAAAATATGAATAGAACTTAAGTTTCACGAAAACAAGTGGAGGGTGAAGATGCCTAAGAACGAATATCGAGCCTACGTCTATCCTGGCGACAAGAAAACAGGTCAAATGCGTACCCTGGTTTTGACCGAAGAAGCTTTAGAAGTCTATAAGCAGTCTTTTTTGACCTTCGTCATCTCATTAACCGATTGGCTAGGCGGAAGTGTGATGGATGCGCGTGAGCACAAAAGAATTCAGCGCCACCAAGCCAAATGTGTTATGCGCCTTGATTGGCATTCCATTGTAGGCATCCAAAAAATCAAATCGATGGTCAATGGACGAGGTTTTGAATTGAAGCTATCAGATGGCAGCCGTTGGCACATGACGGAGCTGCCCAACAATACTCCTATCGATAGCTTTTTTGAGCGTCTGTGCCAGCAAGTGCCAGGTCTTGAAGTTCAAAATGCAGAGTGCTGGTAATAGGAGCGCGAAGCTTAGACGCAAAAAAGGCCAATAAACCCAAACGATGCATGCAAAGAGGCAGATCCTAGGATCTGCCTCTTTCAACTGTCAAGATTTAGCTTGCCAAGGCTAGGCGAGGATGGGCAAAACTTGGATGAGCAGGACAGGGCGACGTTGCGTCTGGTGATAAAGAAGGCCTTGCAGCTGCTCTCGCAGAGCTGGCGCTTCGAGAAGCTCCTGTAATTTTTGGCCGCTGTGCTGAGCCTTTTCGATGTAGCTGTTAATCCGCTTGATGCAGGCTTGCTCCAAGGCGTGGAGATCCTGTTCATAGATAAAGCCTTGGGTCTCAAAGCTAGGTCTAGCTGCTAGACAGCGCTGCCTTTCGTCAACGGCCAATGCAATGGAGAAGACGCCATCATCTGAAAGGGACTGTCGCTGATCAAGAATTTCGCGATCAACCGTTCCAGTGGAGCCATCGATTAGAACAGAGCCTGCATGGGTATAGCCAGCAATGCGGCTGCTATGAGCCGTCAGCTCCAAAATATCACCGTTATTGAGGATGTAGATGCTGTCCCAAGCTTGGCCTAGCTTGTGGGCTACTTCAGCATGCAAGAACATGTGGCGGTACTCGCCGTGGGCTGGCAGAAAATATTTGGGCTGGAGTAAGCGGTGCAGGAGTTCGATTTCTTCCCGATACGCGTGTCCAGATACATGAATTTCCGCCATAGCGGAATAGACCACTTTGGCCTGTCGCTTGTAGAGTTCGTCAATGACCTTGTAGATGGGCTTTTCGTTGCCAGGAATCGGGGTTGCCGAAATGATCACGGTATCGCCTGGTTCGATTTCGACGTTGCGGTGTTCGGAATAGGCCATACGTGTGAGAGCTGACATAGGCTCACCTTGAGAGCCTGTTGTGATAATGACGAGTTGCTCAGGTGGTACCTGCTTGATGTCGTTGATGTCGATCAAGGTTTCGGCTTTCATCTTAATGTAACCGAGTTTGCGAGCGGCACGGAAGACATTCAGCATCGACCGACCGATCATGGCCACCTTTCGCCCATGCGCTTCTGCGGCCGTGATGATCTGTTGGACACGTGAGACATTAGAAGAGAAGGTGGCGACGATAATACGGCCAGTCGCTTCGGCAAAATGCTGACTGAAAGCTTCACCAACCTTACGCTCAGAAGGAGAAGATCCTGGC
>JAEZYR010000129.1 GCA_023442635.1 Bacillota bacterium
CCTCTGATTTGCCATGTGGCGCAGATTGAGCAATTTGCTAGCTACGCGGAAGTTTCAGAACTCGCTTATCGTTTGGCTCGACGATTTATGCCAGGACCCCTCACGCTTATTTTGCCAGCTTTACCTGAACTGTGGACAAGTCCAGCCTTGGCGGGTCAAAAAAATGTAGGATTGCGCATACCCAAACCCAGCGTGACCAGGCGTTTGCTAGAACTGGCCGATGTACCTGTTGCAGCGCCGTCTGCCAATCGAAGCGGCCGCCCAAGCCCTTCGACAGCTGCCCATGTGTGGCAGGACTTAGGCGAGGACTTAGCCTATCTGGTGGATGCAGGACCGTGTGAGGTAGGGGTCGAATCTACTGTATTAGATGTGACCGAGACCGAAAGACCCAGGATCTTAAGGCCAGGGGCTGTCACTGCAGATATGGTTGCTGCTTTCTTGACAGAAATAAAATCAGCTTTTTCCCCCGAGTGCTTACGGTGGTACAGCTTAGCAGCAGAGCAAAGAGCAGCCCTGGGAGGTGCCCCAGTAGCGCCAGGTACGAAGTATCGCCACTATGCTCCAGAGCGTAGAGTCGGCATTTTGACATCTGAGCTTTTAACCCCAGAGGGCATCCAGCATATTTTGTCTGAGAGTAAAAAGGCAGCCTGGTATATTAGCGAAGAAACAGCCCTACTTTTGCGTCAGGCTTGGCAGCGGGTCTTTCCAGACGAAGCCAGTGATTTACCTTTCGAATGCTACATATTTGGTAAGCGTGAGGAAAATGCCAAGGCAGCAGCAAAGCTGTTCGGCTATTTGCGAGCATGGGATCGCGATGAGGCAGCTGCAATCTGGGTAGAAGCATTAGCCTTAGAAGGCCTAGGCGAGGCCTATATGGATCGCTTGCAGAGAGCCGCCCACAAAGAGGATGGCCTACTTACCAGGAGTAGCTCATCCTAAAATGGTGAGTTGGCAGAGGAGTCATAACGATGAAGATCGAAGCAAAAACATATCAGGGAGAGACTGCCGAGCCTGAAGCAAAATTGCCAGCTTCCTTGCTGTTTGTTTGTACAGGAAATACCTGCCGCTCGCCCATGGCAGCCGCCTTGACTGAGGCTCTGCTTGCACAGCAGGCCTCTTATGCCCATGTGGTGGTGCAATCGGCGGGACTTGCAGCTTGGCCTGGAGATGAGATGAGCGCTGAAGCGCAAGAGGTGCTGCGTACCTGTTACCGCATACGCGGTGACATGCATCGAGCGCAGCGTATCACTCTGGAGCATGTTGAAGCTGCTGAGATGATTCTTACCATGACTCAGCAGCAAGCGCTAGCACTCCGACAAGCTATTCAGAATGGTCAATTGCCAGGGCATTTTGATCCGTGGTGAGGGATGCAGCAGGGGATTGAGGTTCAAGAAAATAACAAAGTTATTTTGATGAATAAAATACAGACGCTGAGCTCTGACGACATACCTGACCCATGGGGAGGGTCGATCCTCAGGTATGAGCGCTGTGCCCAAAAGATTTTCGAAGCCTTGCTCGAGAAATTTCCTATGCTAATACCAGCAGCTCAAACATTTTTGAGCTCAACTCAAGGTTGATTCAATGAGGATTCAGGCAGCTGCTTAGACGCTAGAAAGTTGACAAGCTGACTGTGCGATATTAGAATAACCCGACTGTGTATGAACACAGTTTCCTCGCTCTAGTTCAGGCTAGAGCCGAATGAGTCCAGGAGGAGGTGATACTAGTGACCCGGAAATATGAAATGGTTTATATCCTGTCCTCTACGTTAGCCGACGAAGCACTCGCCGCTGCACATCAGCGCGTCAACGAGATCGTTTCGAGCCAGGCCAGCGTGGAGTCCTTTGATGATTGGGGACGTAGACGTTTTGCCTATGAGATCCAAGATGAGAAGGAAGGCAGCTATGCCGTACTGACCTTTACTGGCAGTACCGAGTGCCCGCAGGAAATTGATCGCGTGATGAAGATTACGCCAAATGTTCTGCGCCATCTGATCGTCAAGTTGGAAGACTGAGTCGGATAAAGAGGTTAGGGTATGAATAAAGTAAGTCTTTTAGGTCGTCTTACCAAAGACCCAGAGCTGAGCCAAACAAATAACGGAATTCCAGTTCTGCGTTTTACCCTGGCGGTGGATCGCCGCTTTAAGAATAGTCAGGGTGAACGCGAAGTGGACTTTATTTCGTGTCGGGCTTGGCGTCAGACTGCCGAGTTTATTGCTCGCTTTTTCCAAAAAGGCTCGCGCATAGCGGTTGCAGGTTCAATTCGAACTGGCTCGTATGAGAAAAACGGGCAGACGATCTACACGACAGATGTAGAAGTTGATGAGGCCTATTTTTGCGAATCGAGACAGGGATCTGAGGAGAATCGGGGCTACACAACCCAGACCAGCCGTCAGGCAGGACCCTCTTGGAATCAGAACAGTCAATATGGCCAACGCCAAAGCTACGGACAGAGTCCTTCGCAAGGAGGACAGCATGGCCAAAGTGCTGAGGCCGATCGCTTTATTCCAGCTCCTTCAGACGATACGGAGCTACCCTTCGAACTCTAATTAAGAGAAATGGGAGAGAAAACCATGGCTGAACAACGTGAACGTCGGGAGCGCCCCATGCGCCCTCGTCGTGGTCGCCGGAAGGTTTGTCCTTTTTGCGCAGACCATATTGAGCACATCGACTACAAGACCTATCCTTTGCGCAAGTTCATCGCTGAGAGCGGCAAGATTCTGCCGAAGCGCATGAGCGGCGTTTGTGCTAAGCATCAGCGTGAGCTGACCGTTGCCATCAAGCGCGCTCGCTTCTTGGCTCTGCTGCCTTACGTGGGCGAGTAAGCAAATAAAAGGCTTAGGCTAATGAAGGGCTGCTTCGGCAGTCCTTTTTATTATCCTTATTCCACCTTGTTATATCTGAAGCGCTAAGAGATGCTGATCTGCTCTAAAGCGAAAAGAGAACATGCTAGAATGAAGCGGATAGAGGTGTTTGATATGAAAGTTATTCTGCTCGAAGATGTCAAAAAACTAGGACGCAAGGACGAAATTATTGAGGTTTCGGATGGTTACGCTCGGAATTTTCTTCTGAAGCGCAAACTTGCTGTTGAAGTCACGCAGACTAGCCTCAACGATGTTAAGCAGCGCCAGAAAGCTGAAAAAGCTAAGGCAGATCAGGCCCTTGCAGCCGCCCAAGAATTGGCCAAACAGCTCAAGGACTACCGCCTTCAAATTCCTATGAAGTGTGGTGAAGGTGGTCGTCTATATGGGGCGTTGACGGGCATTGAAATTGCTAAGGCTTTGCAGGCAGCTGGCTACGATGTGGAAAAAAAGCAAGTCCATATCGCTCATCCGATTAAGGCCTTGGGTCAAACGACGGTCACGCTTAAACTTCATCAAGCCGTTCAGACTGACTTAACGGTAGAACTGGTTGCAGAAAAATGAGTTTTGGGGGCGAGGGCGCATTAGAACGTATCATGCCGCAAAGCCTAGAGGCTGAGCGCTCGGTCTTGAGTTGCTGTATGCAATCCGACCGAGCCTTGGTTCAGGTTACAGCCTTTTTGACATCGGATGATTTTTATCACCCGATGTACAAGCGACTCTACGAGTGTGTTCTTGACTTGTATATGGCCAGCCGGCCAGTCGACCCCCTTACGTTGGCTGAACAACTCGAAACAGCTCAGCTCGAGCAGCTGGGTGGTCTTGCGGAGCTGCAGCGACTTTCAGACGCCGCTCCACTTATCTCCAATGCTATGGATTATGCGCACATCGTCCATGAAAAGGCGATGACGCGCCGGCTTATCTTGGCAATGGATGAGGTCATGCGTCGCTGCTATGAACAGCGTGAACAGGCATCCGCTCTGCTTGATTTTGCTTCTTCGAAGATCTATGAGATTCGTGAAAATCGTGAGACGAGTGGCTTAGAGTCAATACGCGAAATTGTCTCACGCACGATCAATGAGATTTCAGCCCTATCAATGGGGGAAGCAAGCAAGCGCTCTATCAAGACAGGCTTCCCATCTATTGATCGGGTTCTAGGTGGCTTAGGGCGCGGCACGCTCAATATTGTGGCCTCGCGACCTGGTATGGGTAAGTCGGCTTTAGCCTTTAATATTGCCTATAATGCAGCTCGCCTCGAGGACATGAGCGTGGCTATCTTTTCCCTCGAAATGGCGAAGGAAGAGATAGCTTCTCGTCTTCTATCCGCGATTGCCACGGTTGATTCTCGTTTGTTAAGGCGAGGGCAGCTAGGAGATCGGGATTGGGATCAGCTCCAGCCAGCTGTGAGCGAACTCTATAATACTAAAATTTTTATCGACGATTCTGCAGGCACCAGCCCGCTAGAAATGCTTTCTCGCTGTCGCCAGCTCAAGTATGAACATCGCTTGGGACTTGTGGTTGTCGATTACTTACAGCTTCTTACGGTTAAAGGTAGAAGTGAGAACCGTCAGCAAGAAATTTCGGAGATATCACGCTCGCTCAAGCTGATGGCTCGCGAACTGGATGTGCCCGTATTAGCTCTCTCGCAGCTTTCTCGTGCAGTCGAACAGCGTGGAGACAAACGCCCGATGATGTCGGATCTGAGAGACTCTGGTTCTATTGAGCAAGATGCAGACACGGTTTCCTTTTTGTACCGCCCTCAATATTACGAAAAAGAGCCCAGTGGCCAGAGTATTGAGGAAGCTGAGTTGAATATTGCGAAGAACCGCGCTGGTTCAACAGAATCGATACGCTTGGGCTGGCTGCCTTCTTATACGCTCTTTGTTGATACTGAGCAGGCCGCTTTGCAAGCACCGCCTGAGCGTGCACCGAGCATGGATTATCCAGATATGGCAGAGATTGTGAGTTACCAGGAAGACGTGCCTTGGCAGGATCCAGAGAATGATTTCTGATTTGTCAGAAGCGATTTTTCTGGATCACCTAAGGGAAGAGCGGTCGCAGAAGTTGTGCTTATTCCCTAAAGTGGCAAGTTCTCCAGAGGCTTTAGAGCCGCTCAAAATGCACATGCGGCAGGCGCTTTTTTTGGCTGAAAAGACGTCAGCATTCTCAACGGACACGCCCCTTATTGTAGCGGTTTCGGGGGGCGCTGATTCTTTGGCCCTCTGGTATACCCTGATTGACATGGGGTTAAGCAATCCGCTTTTCCTAGCTACTTGTGACCACAGACTGAGAGAAGAAAGTGGCATAGAGTGTCAGAGTCTTTTGGAGATGGCGGAGCGCCAAGGACACAAGGCTTTTTGCCTACCACTGCAAGGGCTCCACAAAGATCAAGAGGGTCATAGCTCAGAACAAGAGGCCAGAGTACAGCGCTGGCAGGCTTTGGAGCGTCTCAGATCAGACCATCCAGGGGCTTGGCTTGTGCTTGGGCAGCAGCTCGAAGATCAAGCAGAGACCTTGATCATGCACTACTTTCGGGGAGCTGCATTAGATGGCTTGGTGGGGATGCAAGTCTGTGATGCGAAGCGCTTGATACTGCGGCCTTGGCTCAAGTTTCCGAGAAAAGCGATACGTGAACATCTACAGAATGCTGGCATTCCATACTTCGAAGATCCAAGCAATAGCTTGCCAGTGCAGTTGCGCAATCGCATGCGTTTAGAACTTGCGCCTCTTTTGCAAGAGCTCTGGGGGGAGAATTGGCCTTTTAGATTAGCTAAAAGTGCAGAAGATCTTTATCTAGATCGTGATTACCTCGAAAGGCAGGCCGCATTGTGGGGATCTAGCATCTTAGAATGCTGGTCAGAAGTAGGTGAGAAGCAGGCTTATATGCTGGGGGGATCTTACCTCTATATAAGGGGTTCTAAAGCGCAATTTGCACAGGGAGAATCAGCTCTGCGGAGACGATTGCTCAGGCAGCTTTATGCGACTTGGATGGATAAAGAGGTTTGTGAAGATTTGAGCCGAAAGCAGCTTTTAGCCTGGGAAAAGGCATTTTGCGGAATGGGTCCTTGCCCTGAACTTTCAGCTGGCTTCCAAGGTGAGATTAAAGCTGACAAGCAAAGCAAATATTTTGAAATTTATGCGAGAACTAAAATGCCTAGCTGGACAGGATTTTGGGCTTTGAAGGAAGGACTGTACCTCTATATTCTTCCTGAACATGAATCGATCCCTCAAATCCTTGAAGAAATGAGGTGTGAAAACGATCAGCAAGCAAGGCATGCCTCGCTTGTGGGGGCTATCAAAAGTATCTATAATAGTTGCCCAAAGATCAAAAACGATCCGAGCAGCTTATTGAGCTCTGTCGGGCATGAAGCAGGAGCCAGTTGGCCAGCTGCCGCTCGAGCATCTGTCCTCCATGACTTACAGCTTTCTCGCTTGCCAGCCACGCTCAGGCGCCGAGTGCTCCTTTGCCAAGAGGAGACGAGAGCCTGGGTTCCCCTATGGGAAGGTAGCACGCTCAAGACGTATTTTGAATTTCAGAAGAAGAACTGAGGGACGATGCATGGGACGGATGGAAATTGAGCGAACACTGATTAAACGTGAAGAAATTGACGCCATGTGCCGGCGCGTAGCTGCTGAAATATCGCGTGACTACGAAGGCCAAGAGGTCTTACTGGTTGGTGTTCTCAAAGGCGCTTTTGTTTTTCTAGGTGACATGGTTCGCTACTTAACGATACCTTGCCAAATTGACTTTATGTCTGTTTCGAGCTATGGGCGCGACACGAAGAGTAGCGGCGTGGTTCGCATCATTAAGGATTTGGACGAGGATATTAGTGGCCGCCATGTTATTTTGGTCGAGGACATTATCGATAGTGGCTTGACGCTCATGAAGCTCAAGGAATTACTGAGCACCCGGAATCCTGCTAGCTTGAAACTTTGCTCCGCCTTTGACAAGCCGAGCCGTCGAAGAGTTGAGATGGAGGCCGACTATCAGGGCATTACCATCCCGGATGCTTTTATTGTTGGTTATGGCCTGGATTATCGCGGCCGCTATCGCAATTTACCAGATGTTTGTGTTTTGGCAGAAGTAGAAGAGGGTTAAGTTATTGATGAAACCTAAGCGCCCGCTTTTCCGCGGTCTTTCGTTTTACATACTGGTTATCGGTCTAGTTGTATTGCTGGCAACATTTTTTGGGCCGCATCGACAACGGGCTTCGGTACCTTATTCCAAGCTCATCGAGTATGTGCAAGAGGGCAAAGTCGAAGAAGCTTTAGTGACGGGGACACAAGTTCGTCTCAAACTCAAAAAAGCTCTGCCTGATGGGACGGACGTCATTCAGCAGCCTATTTCACCTTACTGGATGGAGACCCTTCAGAAAGAACTCGATGAGGCTAAGGTAACCTATTCTTATCGCGAGCCTGTCAATGTCACTTCGTGGCTTAATATCATCGTTTCTGTGCTGATGTTTGGCACGATGATTTTCTTTGTCTGGTTGCTTTTCAGTAGGCAGGACAAGGATGGTCGGGGAGCTCTAAGCTTTGGGCGCAGTCGAGCTAAAGTTTATGATGCCAGTAAGAACAAAGTTACATTTCTGGATGTAGCGGGGGCAGACGAAGAAAAACATGAGCTCCAAGAAGTTGTCGATTTCCTGAAAAAGCCTGAGAAGTATATACAGCTTGGGGCTAAGATACCTCGTGGAATTTTGTTGGTAGGCCCTCCAGGAACGGGTAAGACTCTCTTGGCCAAGGCTGTGGCCGGCGAGGCTGGCGTTCCTTTCTATAGTATTTCTGGATCAGATTTTGTAGAAATGTTTGTTGGTGTGGGTGCGAGCCGTGTGCGTGATCTTTTCGAGACGGCCAAGAAAAATGCGCCAGCCATCATTTTCATTGATGAAATTGACGCGGTTGGACGCCATCGTGGAGCAGGCATGGGCGGTGGTCACGACGAACGCGAACAAACTTTGAACCAGTTGCTTGTTGAAATGGATGGCTTTGCACCCAACCAAGAAGTCATTATTATGGCAGCGAGCAACCGCCCCGATATTCTGGATCCAGCCTTACTGCGTCCTGGTCGTTTTGACCGTCGCATTACGGTGATGCCACCCGATATACAGGGGAGAGCTGAAATATTAGCTGTTCACGCCAAAAATAAACCGCTAGATCCCACCTTGAGCCTTGCAGAGGTAGCCAAAATGACACCAGGTTTCACGGGTGCAGATTTGGCTAATCTTCTCAATGAGGCGGCTTTACAGGCGGCTAGACGGGGGGCTAAACAGATTACCTATCCCGATATCAGTGAAGCCATTTTCAAAATCATGATTGGCCCCGAAAAGAAAAAGCGGCTCATGAATAAAAAAGAACGCCTGATCACGGCCTATCATGAGGCTGGACATGCGATTGTTTTGCGTACTGTATCTGAAACAGACCGCGTGGAGAGAGTCTCTATTATCCCCGCGGGAGGCGCAGGCGGTTATACCGCTCACAAGCCAGATGAAGATCGTTATTACGCAACCCAAAAGCAACTTGAGGCCGAAATTGCCATCGCGCTGGGTGGCAGAGGCGCTGAGGCCGTAGTCTTTAATGAAATTAGTACAGGAGCGTCTGGAGACCTGCAGCATTGCAACCGCATTGCCAGAGATATGGTGGTCAAATATGGCATGAGCCCTAAATTGGGCAACATGGTTTTTGGTGGTGAGAGCGAAGTTTTCTTGGGTCGAGATTTCGGCCATGTAAAGGACTACAGCGATACTGTAGCCAGCGAAATTGATGCTGAAGTCAAAATCATTCTAGACAAGGCTTACCATCGCGTTAAAACGATTTTGACTGAGAAACGAGCCTGTCTAGAAGCTTTAACCCAGGTCTTGCTCGAACAGGAGAAGATTGAAGGAGAAGCGTTTGAAGCCATTTACCAGGCGCATACCACTGAGGAATCTAGAGCTCAGGATGCCAGACAAAATGTTTCCCAAAGTGATTTTATTGCGTCGGGAAATACCACATCCCTAGAGCGCGTACCACGCGTCCTTGCGCCTTCTCCCGAAGCTGAAGCAGAGCCAAACCCTGAAGACTAGTTCTAAAGACTGATGAGAGCATAAGCTGCCCCCTGAATTTGGATCCAGAAGCAAAATCCAAATGCAGGGGGCAGTTCTAAGTCTATAGGGACTTCAGCTTTCTTTTAATTCGGGCTTGGCCTCAAATGATGCTGTGAGGCTTTGAGTGTATTTCGAACAGACGCCAATTGGTGTGAGGTCATGATTTACTTACAGGCTTGATCATTTGAAGCACAGCGAACGAGCTGATCCCCATAACGGCGAACGGCTTCAGGACCGAGGAAAAGGATGAGATCACCTTCGCCAGCATCTTTGAGGTGTTCTTTTACATCTTCAAAATCTTGGGCAAAAATCGCAGATGATCCTCGCTGACGGAGCGCTTCGACTAGACATTTAGAGCTCATGCCTAGGT
>JAEZYR010000094.1 GCA_023442635.1 Bacillota bacterium
TATCAACACCACCCACGGCGTTGATAACAGCTTCTGTACCCGCCATATCAATCTGCACGTAGTGCTGTATGTCTAGAGCAAAATTGGCATTAACGGTATCAACAACGAATTGTGGTCCCTTGTTTCCTGAGCTGTTAATCTTACCCTGCTTACTCGTATCACCACCCAGAAAGACTTCTGTATCACGCTGAATCGAACTCAACTTCAGAATTTTCTGATTGTTGTCAATCGTGAGCACCATGAGTGTATCAGCCAAGGCATGCTGCCCATCTCCGCGCGAATCGACACCAATAAGCAAAATATTTTGGATGCCTTCTTCAAAAGCCGAAGGTGCAATTTTGCTTCGCGGATCCTCCGTTGAAGAGGCAACGGGCTCCGAATTCAAAGCATCCGACAGAGATGTCGATGGCTTCATGACAGCCTGCCTGCGTTGGCGGTTGTTTCTGAAGTCAGACATCAAATATTGATAAGCGAAAAATATGAGTAGAAACAGAACGGCTATAACGCCCAGCAATGAAAGAGCAACTATTTTTAATTTGCGCTTGGGCTGGTGACCTTGGCGTCTAAAGTTTGGCGTGGCTCCTCCATTTCGGCCCGCGACGGGGCCATAGTAACGTCCGTTGCGTCCTTGAGCGCTGTTGCCATAAACGGGTCTATTAGCTGATCCCACGGGGCGTCCACTGCCCATGTACTGCGCATTGCGTGCATAGCTGCCAGGTGTTCTTGATGAAGGCATAGGCGCGCCATAGCGACATGCTGGTGCACTCTGCGTATTGGGGTACTCTGAATGAGCGGCTGATCGATAGCTTCGCCCATTCGCCGCCATTCCAGTACCCTGTCCCCTATAAGAAGCCCCTTGATGATTGGCATAAGAACGCTGTGAGCGTTCGAAAGCCTCGCCTTGATTGGATTGCCTAGGATCCGAGCCATAATGGGCTCGCTCATTCGACGGATTTGCCTGATAGCGTGCTCGCTCTTGTCGCGCTGATTGCGCGTATTCGTAATAAGGCCGCTCCGCTTCACCAGAAGTTCTAGATCCATACCCACCTGTACCTTGCTCGCCTCGTGGCATCTGCTGGGATGATGCGTCCTCTGGACGTTGATGTTTTTTCATGTATTACCTCTTTTCATAGCAAGCTAAAGAAAACGGAGCACCAAAGCATCCAGATTCATCAGCTGTAATTTCTTTATGAATGTTTGCCCTTGCAGCCTTGCACACCAAGCTGATTTTTATGCTAAGGAGAACGCAAAAGCGTTAGACAGCCCAAGACATACCGGCTGTCTGTTCCTGCTAACATTTAATCAGTGTATGCCGCAATCTATGCTTGATAGCCCTTAGGGTTCTGTTTCTGCCAACGCCATGCATCGCGACACATCTCATCGACTCCGCGTTCAGCGCTCCATCCCATGAGCTCTTTCGCTTTTGAGGGGTCTGCATAGACTTCTGCGATGTCACCTGGCCGACGTTCAACAATTTCATAGGGTACTTTCGACCCACTTGCTTTTTCGAAAGCTGTCACCAGCTCCAGGACACTATAGCCGTGCCCTGTTCCTAGATTGACCGCCTCGCAGCCCTTATGCCCTAGCACATAGCGTATGGCTGCAACATGTCCCCGAGCAAGGTCTACGACATGGATGTAGTCTCTCACCCCTGTGCCATCAACCGTGTTATAGTCGTTGCCAAAGACCCTCAATCGTTCTAAGCGCCCAACAGCAACCTGGGTTATATAAGGCATAAGGTTGTTCGGTATGCCGCTCGGATCCTCACCAATTAAGCCCGATTCGTGGGCACCAATAGGATTGAAATATCTGAGCAACATGACGGAATAGCGAGGATCTGCCTTTGCAATATCTCTTAAAATCTGCTCGTTCATGTACTTGGTCCAACCGTAGGGGTTGGTGCAAGAAAGTGCGGCATCTTCGCGTACAGGAACGGATTCAGGAGCCCCGTAGACCGTAGCTGATGAGCTAAAGACCATACGGCAGGCATTAAATTCATTCATCACTTCACACAATGCGAGTGTTGAAATGAGGTTGTTCTGGTAATAGGCCAAAGGTTTGGCAACGGACTCTCCGACAGCCTTGAGGCCTGCAAAATGAATAGCTGCTTCAGGGTGGTGGGTACGATAAATATCTCGGAGCAAGTCCTGATCGCAGACATCCCCCTCATAAAAAGGTATGGTCGCCCCACATATTTTCTCGACTCGTCTGAGTGCCTCAATACAACTATTGGACAAATTGTCGATTACAACTGGCTCAAACCCCGAAGCTAGCAGTTCAATCAAGGTGTGACTGCCGATATAACCAGCTCCGCCTGTCACCAAAATTTTAGTCCCCATGTACAACCTCCTCATCGCCCTAGTAAAGACTGGTACGTCTCCATGCTAGCACACGCATAGCCAATCAGATTGAGTAAATTTTTAAGACTAGTGAAGTTTTTGCATTTGTCATCTAGAAATCAATCTGTTAGCAGTTCCATGTGGCTAACTGCTAACATGAGTGCGTACTTGCACTGCTCATAAACCAGCCCCCCCTGCATGTATGCCGTATAGGGTGGGCGCATCGGACCATCTGCGCTTAGCTCTATCGTCGCCCCAGAAACAAAAGAACCCGAGGCCATGACAACAGCATCATCATAGCCAGGCATGGCTGATGGAACAGGGCAAACAAAGGCGTCCACAGGTGAAGCTTGCTGGATCGCGCGGCAAAAAGCTTCAAGGCGCTCGGGTTCTTCAAGATTCAAAGTCTGCACGATGTCGGCTCGAATTTGTGTGCTAGAAGGAGAGGTTGGAAAGCGCAACTTTTCGAGCACACGCGAGGCTAACATCATGCCCTTAAGGCTTTCCGTAACCGTCCTTGGTGCCATGTATAGCCCCTGTGCGAGTTCTCGCGTAAAGCCTAAACTGGGACCTACGTCTCCACCAACCCCTGGAGCCGTTAAACGCCCTGCAACTTGCTCAACAAGGTCTTGCCGCCCCGCAACATAGCCGCCACTAGAAGCGAGTCCTCCACCTGCATTTTTGATACAAGAACCTGCGCACAAATCGGCTCCTAACATAGGGGGCTCTTCCAGCTCAACAAACTCTCCATAACAGTTATCAACAAAAATGATCACAGGCTTGAGGTGCTCACCTTTGCGAGCTAAATAGGTATCTCGTCTCACCTGATCCGCTTCTCTTATGATAGAAATCGCCCTGCGTATTTCAGCATTCGTCAAAGCCTGCCTTTGTCCATAGCCCCTAGAGCGTTGAATCATAACCATCCTGGTTTCGGGTTGCAGTGCTGCTGGCAGTTTCTGTTCATCGATGCGTCCATCTCGCATAGCCAGGCTACGGTAGCGAATACCAAAGTCAGCTAAAGAGCCTAAGGTCCTATCTTCGGATGGTCTAACACTCGGAAGCAAGCTGTCATAAACATCTCCCGTAATGCTCAGCAATTCATCACCAGGGCGCAGAACCCCAAATAAGGCCAAGGCCAGAGCCTGTGTACCCGTTGAAATTTGTATACGTAATAAGGCAGCTTCGGCTCCCATCATTTGAGCAAAGGCTTTTTCGAGCCGATCTCGCCCTCGGTCATCATGGCCGTAGCCGTTGGTGCCCGCCAGATCTGCTTCTGCTAGTCCCTGGTCTTGTAAAGCAAAAAGCACCCTGAGTTGGTTCGCCTCTCTGACGGCATCCAAGGTCGCCCAGAGGCCTTCCGCTTTCAGCTCTTCCTCCGCCTCATCGACAAGTGCTTTTGCCTTGAGATCTATGCCACGTTCTAACAATCGTACTCGAGTTATTTCCTTAGCTTTTATCGCTAAATCACGCATGGCTTCCACGGTGTATGCTCCTATCTGAACAGGTATGCTTCCACATGCCTGCAGCCTTTTTATATTTGGAACTATTTTAACTTAGTCTGAACAAAAAAAATCCAGTGTCCGCATATCGCGAACACTGGTCTTGATCTGGTGCGGTCGACAGGACTTGAACCTGCAAGAAGTTGCCTTCACAGCGACCTCAACGCTGCGTGTCTGCCAATTCCACCACGACCGCATCAATATCTATCGGTCTGCCCCTAAGGGCTTAGCCATTATAGAATCAGATCAGTGGACTGTCAACGCTTATTTTTCTGAAACAAAGGTAGCCTCTCCAAACGAAATACCCATGCCCTTAGCCATTCTGATGAGATCAGAATCAACTGGAACGGTTTTGAGCTTACCAGCAACCTCATCTAATGGGATCGCAATCATTTCATTATTTTTAACGCCTACCATGCAGCCAAAGGTTTCGCGCTGGATGAGTTCAGCGGCATAAGCTCCACAACGACTTGCTAAAACTCGATCGTAAGGACATGGCACGCCACCGCGCTGGAAATGGCCTGGTACGGTCACACGCAGTTCTTCCTCATCGAGATGCTTTTGCAGTTCTGCAGCTAGCTGGTAAGAAACCGATGGGTAAGCCTTCTTTTCTCGATATTTCTTGAGTTCTTTCTTGCTCATTTGGGCTTCTTCTATACTCAAAGCGCCCTCGGCCATCGCGATGATACTGAAACGTTTTTTGTTCTGGGTACGGCGATGAATGGCTTCAGCGACGGCTTCCACCGAGTAAGGGAGTTCAGGAATTAAAATAACGTCTGCGCCTCCAGCAATACCAGCATGTAGGGTTAGCCAGCCTGCTCCATGTCCCATTAGCTCGATGATGAAAATACGCCCGTGGGATGTAGCTGTCGTATGAATGCCATCGATGACTTCTGTCGCAATGTTGACTGCACTCTGGAAGCCAAAGCTGATTTCTGTTCCCCATAAATCATTATCAATGGTCTTGGGAAGTCCGATGACGTTAACCCCCGCATCAGAAAGCAATTTTGCGGTTTTGTGGGTACCATTGCCCCCCAAAGTCAACAAACAGTCTAAATTCAAGCGATGATAGGTTCCTACCATGGCTTCAAGTCTGGTCATGTCGCTGCCAGGTAAATTCTCTAGCATTTTTTTATGGGGTTGTCGACTTGTGCCAAGGATGGTTCCTCCTTGGGTCAAAATGCCAGAAAAGGCTTCTGGTTGCAGGTACTGATAGGAGCCATACATCAATCCCCTGTAGCCATCAAAGAAACCGTAAACTTCAACTTCTGGCAGTTGTTCATACAGTGTTTTAGCTACGCCGCGCATAGCAGCATTCAAGCCTTGGCAGTCTCCGCCACTCGTCAAAATACCTACCCGCAACATATACAGCACCTTTCTAAGTCCGTAAAAATGCTTTTGCTTAATTCATTTTATTACAAGAATAAGCTGAATTCTTTTCAGGTCTGTTTGTTTCTGTATATTTAGCTTACTTTACTTTTGCTTCGGCCGTCTCAGCCTCGGCTGACTGTTCTATAGACGCTGCAGCCTCGCTCGTGCTCTTTGCCAGCACAGCTAAATTGCTGACCACGCGCAAGCTCTCAGCTGATTTTGCAAACATCTCTTTCCTCCTTTTTAGGTATGAAAAAAGCCGCTTGCACGGCTTGATTCCAAAGTGCTTGTAGCTGATAAGCCCGTCGTAGCAGCAATGACATATTTCGAACTACCACATACGATACCTATATTCATCTAGTCCCTCTAAAGCATAACGTTCTTGCCCAATTTCATATGCGAATTCCCATGCGTCTCGCAAAACTTGTGGCATAAATTCCCAATCCTCAAACCAATGAAATTCCCAAGTAAAATCTTCATAAATCTCAGCTGGAAGGAGAATCGGCTCATAGGCGTTTGGGTTGTCAGTCAGTGCAAATATTTCAAGAGGATTGGTCATGTCCCATCGACGAAGGTAATCTAAAAGTCGAAGGTATTCCAACCAAACAGGCCACAACTCACTTTCTGGGCTAGCAGTGAAATAGTCTCTTCCACTCTCCTCGTCGTACTGCTTGAATCCGCTTTTGACGATGACGTCAAAAATTTCGTCAAACTTCAACTCATCCAATAAAATGGGTCGCTGGGCTACCTGCAGCGTTATCATACAGACCTCCTTCTCTCTTGTTTGATCTAATCCTCTTGACTGTTGTCGTTATCTACTTCTAGCACTAACACCTTATATG
>JAEZYR010000075.1 GCA_023442635.1 Bacillota bacterium
GCTTTCTTGAGTGATGTGGTCGCTGACCTCGAACGCTAATATCCCTGACCGCACACAGGCGGCCTAAGGTATACATCCCCAGCCACTCCCTAAAAGGGGTGACTGGGGATGCTCCTTTTTGGGCTTAGCCCGCTGCTGCTTCAAGCATCCTGAAATAGATGCTCTAAGCCGAGCTCGTGAATGAGGTCGACAATTTCTCTTGTTCTCGAGCAATCGAACTTGCGCAAGAGGCTTTTGACCTGGCTCTTGATGGTGGACTGCTCGACATAGCGGATGGCGGCAATTTCTTTGAGCTTTTTGCCCTCGAGAAGAAGGGCGAGCAGATTGCGCTCCGCAGGCGTCAAAAGCGAAACGTTGTGGATGAAGAAAAGCAGACTCTGCTCGCTCTTTTTGAGGCGGGTATAGGCTCGCCGCATGCTCTGCTGGACTTGGGGCTGCATTTGGGTTTCGCCAGCATAGGCCTGCCGAATATGGCGCAGGAGATCCTCGTCTGAGCAGCCTTTGACAATGTAGTCTGAGGCTCCGCTGTCGAGCCCATCCATGATGAACTCATCACCTGCATGGGCGCTCAGAAAAACGATCTTCATATCGGGATAAAGGCCGTGTACTTCGCGGGCAAGCCTCGGCCCGGCGTCGATGGTCTCCATCTCGACATCAAGCAAGAGGACATCACAGCTTTTTTCTTTGAGTAATTGGCGACAGGCTGCTGCGGACCCGACAGCCCCAACCAAGGCCAGATCTTCAGCGGCTTGGATGATATCGCAATAGTCTTCTCTCAGAATGGCCATATCTTCGGCTACGATGACTCGGATGCGATCGATGGGTAGAGACGACATAGGGTGCTTGACTCCTTTAGCCTTTGTTTTGGGCATCTAAGCGGGGCAGGAGAATATAGAATCGGCTGCCCTTTCCCTCTTCACTTTCAAAGCGAATGCGGCCGAGGTGAGCGTGTACAATGCGGCGGACAGAATAAAGACCTAAGCCCCAGTTGGCGTTGCTGTTCTTGCTGGTGGTGAAGGGCTCATATAGGTGCTTTTCGACTTCGGGACGGATGCCACCGCCCTGATCCTGGACTTCAAAGACCGTCCACAAGCGCTCGGGACGAACTTCAAGCACCACAGGGGAAGCTTTTCCGTGAAAGTCCAAGCCAGCTTCATAACCGTTGCAGAGAAGGTTGCCGAGGGCTTCAGGGAAGCTGTGACGATCCACTAGACAGGGTCGATCACAGTGGACCTTGAGCTCACAAATGGCGTCGGGATGCTTTTCGAGCAGCTGTTTTTTGGCCGCTTCGACAATCCAATCCATAGAGAGTGGCTCGAGCCGCAGGCGCTGACTTTGCATACTGCGGTAGAGGGTATCCATATGTTGGATCATGCCTTGATTGCTATGCGTGAGCTCCTCTGATAATTGGCGGAGGCGAGAGAGGTCAGGGCTTTCTTTTTCGAGCTCCTGCTTAAGCCGTTTGAGCAAGACTGCTGACGAAAGCAGGCGGTTTTTGGTGCCGTGAATGAAAATGCTTACACCTGAATCTGCGAGATTGTATTTTTGGTGCAAGATCAGGTCTCGGCGGCTCTCCAAATAGTCGACACGGGTATAACGCAACATGCTCCAGGCGGAGGCGAGAGCGCCAAAGAGAGCCAACGTGATGAGAAGAATCCAGTTGGGGCGAGAGAGGCCAGGCCCGATGTAGGAAGTGATGCCTTCTTGGATATATTCGCTGATGAAGAAGTTGTAGATCTGCGAGGGATCTTTGCTGGCGAAGGGCAGGTACAGCAGAATCGAACTGCCCAGTGAAAGCAGGATGTAGCGAAAATTTCGGCGGAAAAAGCGGAGGGTTATCGAGCGATATTCGAGCACAAGGAGCAAGAAGGCCAGGAAGAGATAGGCCAGCAGCAAAAAATAAATGGGCTCTAGCAGCTTGATCAAGAGGGTGAAGTGCTGCTTCATGAAGGGGCGGAAAAGGCGCGGATGGTAGAAGATGGCGAGCGCCAAAATGGGGGTGGCGCTCGCTAGGTCAATGAGGTGGCGATAGCGCAGCAGTTTGGGATGCATGGCACTGCGCAAGCCGAGGTGCAAGGCAATATAGGGCACCAAAAGGCGGCTGATGGCGACCCAATAGCCTAGGCGATCCAGGACGATGGGGAGGCTGCGCAGCTTGCGCTGCCAGGAGCGAAAAAAGAAGAGCAAGAGGGTGTTTTCGTCAGCCGTGCCACCTAGGGCGGCGATGTAAAGGACAACGCCAGAAATCATGCAGGTGTTGGCCAGGTTGAGCGCCACAAAGTGCATCGAAAGCCTATCTCGGCGCAAGATAGCGACAATGGCGGAGGTGGTGATGCAAATGGCGAGTAAAAGCAGCAGCATAGGTTGTGATGAGCTTTGGGCACTGGGTAGGGTTGAGATAGATGGGGTAGCAGATTAAAGCCCAGTCGATAGCCCAAAATTCTAAAGACATTATAAACCCTAAACCTATACGCTAGGCTGAGGTAGCGCAAAACAGCCGCCCCTAGGAGCGGCTGCCATGCTTGAGTTGGGAAGGAAAAGAGCTGCTTAGATAGGCGCTTTTGAGCCTGTGTGGGTCACGAACCCAGCTGCTTAAGGCTTAATAGACCGTCTGATACAGCTTAAAGGCTTCGGCCATGATGTCGAAGAGGACATACTTCTCAACCGGCACCTTTTCTTTGATGCGCTGAGCATCGATGAAGACCTGTTGCTGCGTCTCGTAAACCTTCTTGAGCTTGTCGGTATCGCCGGCGATCTGCGTGATGGTCTTCCAGTCGCCTTCGCCGACAGAGCCGAGCATGACATCTTCGGGCACGTCTACTTTGGCTGACAGGAGGCGGGCAACAGCTTCGGTGTCGTTGCTGCGATCTTCATGTGCCTTGTTGATGGCAGCAGCAAAGCGAACTAGGAGGTCCTTGTGCTCTTTGGCAAACTGGTTGGTCGTGATAAAGCTGCCAGGGAAGGTGGCTTTGTCAGCGAAATCGGCATTGCCGCCAAGACAAACGTAGTTGTCTTTGAGGCCGTTCTTGAGGGTGACGGTGTTGGGACTCCAAGCGGCGCAAGCATCAATTGAGCCACCGAGCATAGCCGTTGTCATACCTTCGTTGGTCATCTCCACGATTTCAACATCGCTGAGACTGAGGCCTGCTTTGGCCAAGACTTGGTGCAGGATGATTTCCGAAGAAGTACCAGAAGCGACGGCGATCTTTTTGCCTTTGAGATCTTCTGGCTTTTGGACGCCTTTAGAGCGATTGCCAACGACTTCGTCTGCGAGGGAGTTGGTCTGGTCGTTTTGGAAAATCACGGCCTGACCTTCGATGCATAGGGCGTGGGCGCCGTGGCCAATCTGAGCGATGTCGATATTGCCAGAGCTCAAAGCGGCGATTTCGGCTGGGCCACCTTGGAATTCCTTGGTTTCAACGGTCAGACCGACTTCTTTGAAATAGCCCTTCTCAATAGCTGTGAAAATGGAGCCAGCAGAGCCGATGTTGGGCATGTAAGCTACGCGCACTGTCGCAGGCTCAAAGGTTGGCTTGGTAGCTGCGTCCTTCTTCTCGCTGGCTTTGTTGCTTTCAGATGGTGTAGCGGAAGCTGAAGCGCTCGCAGGGCTTGTGGATGGAGCCTTGTCAGAGGTCTTGGTTTGGTTTTTGCCTCCACCACAGGCAGCGAGGCCAATGGCGAGCGTGAGACCCAAACCTACGCTGAGTGCTTGATGTAAAACTTTCATACATTTCTCCTTTTCTATCTATTGGCGGGCCACCAGACCCGACAAAGCCAATGAAGGCAGGTTTTAGGCTGTTGCAGCAAGCCTAAGAGCGGCGTAGTGTTTAGCGGCGGACGGACATATATTCTTGATAGACCTGTTTCCAAATTTCGTTTTTGAGTTCCAAAAAGCGTTCGCTCATTTTGGTTTCGGGTGTTCTGGGATAGGGAATATCAATGGGAACGATAGACTTGACACGGCCAGGGCGAGCGCTCATGACGACGACGCGCTGGGCGAGGATGACGGCTTCTTCGACGTCGTGGGTAATGAAGAAGCAAGTTTTTTGCTCTTTTTCCCAGGTCTCGAGCAACTCGCTTTGCAATTGGGTGCGTGTTTGAGCGTCGAGAGCGCCAAAGGGCTCATCCATCAAGAGAACAGAGGGGGTGACGGCATAGGCGCGAGCAATCGCTACACGCTGTTTCATACCGCCTGAGAGTTCTTTGGGATAGGCTTTGGCAAAGGATTCAAGCTCAACCATTTTGAGGTATTTTTGCGTTGTAGCCTCGATTTCCTCCTTGCTCATGCCCTTAAGCTTGAGGCCAAAAGCGACGTTTTGTTCGACGGTGAGCCAAGGAAAGAGGGCGTACTGCTGAAAGACGATGCCGCGTTCGGGACCAGGACCTGTGACCACTTTGCCATCGACGAGGACTTCGCCTTCGGTGGCGTGCTCGAGTCCGCCGATGATGTTGAGCAGGGTGGACTTACCACAACCCGAAGGCCCGACGACACAGACGAATTCATTTTCGGCGATGTTGAGATCGACGCCATTGAGGGCGATGACTTCACCGCGGCGGCCGTTGTAGCGCTTGAGGACGTGGCGGATCTCAACTTTGTTGGTGGCGGTGTTCGGTTTAGGTGAGGACATATCAGGCTCCTTTGTGGTTGCGAGTTTCAGGTCATATAGGCCGAGCCAGAGGTCAGGCCATACAGGCCAGGCCAGGGGCCGAATCAGAGGCCAGGCCAGGGGTCGGGCTCAGAGAAGACTTCAGTCAAAGCCTCAGTGCTGCATGGTCTCTTGCCAGCTGGTGAAACGGCGTTCTAGATAGCGGACGATCTTTTCGAAGGCTATGCCGATGATGCCAAGAGAGATGATGCCGAGCAAAACGGTGTCCATCTCGTAATAGCCAGAAGCCTTTTGGATCATCTGGCCAAGGCCCTTGTCACCACCGACAATTTCGCTGGCCATCAAGGTGGTGAGCGAAGTGGACAAGCCCAAGCGAGCGGCTACCAAAACGAAGGGGGTGCAAGCTGGGATGGTGACGCGCCAGAAGATGTCAAATTGGCTGGCACCGAGCACACGTGCGGCTTTGAGCAAGGTGATGTCGACGGAACGAACGCCCTGGTAAACGGTGATGACCATCACCAAGAAAGCGGCGACAAAGATGACGGTGACTTTGCTGACCGTACCAACGCCCAAACCAGCCACGATTAAGAAGACGTAAGCAAGGGGTGGGATGTTACGGATGAATTGGATCCAGGGCTCGATGAGGCGGCGCACAGGCTCATACCAGGCCATCAAGAAAGCGATGGGAATGGAGACGACAAAGGCGATACCAAAGCCCAAAAGGACGCGACCTAAGCTGGCAAAGACATGCGGGAGATAGGTGTTCTTCTGGAGGCGATCAATGAGTCGTTCAACCACAGCTTGCGGCGTTGCGAAGACCAAAGGCCAGCGATAAGCGCAGAAAAGCCAGAGGGCGACGGCGAGTAGGATCGAACAGATGAGCCAAACCCAGGATGGTATGCGAGATTTTTTGGGGTGCATGAGAACCTCCACTTCAACGGGTCTTATGGCGCTAGTCTAGTTGGGGGAGGGGCATTTGAAACGGAGGAACTTTTATCCTCCTTTAGCTATGGCTAACTTAGGGCGTCAGAGGCCTTCCTTATCTTAGAATAGAAGAGACAGCAAAGTGCCTACTCCACGTAGGGGGAGGCGAGAGAAGAGGCAAAGTCCGATGATCTACCTTATATATTTTTTGATGGCGTTGCTGGCCACGGCGGTCGGCGCCTTAACAGGCATGGGGGGCGGAGTCATCATGAAGCCTGTCATGGACCTGCTGGGGCACTTCGATGTGCTGAGCATCGGTGTCCTTTCGTCGGTGACGGTTTTTTCGATGTCCCTGGTTTCGATCGGCAAGCAAATCGTGGCCAAAACGCCCATACCCTACCGTCAGGTCCTGCCCTTGGCGATAGGCTCGGTCGGTGGAGGCTTGCTGGGCGAGCGTTTGCTGGCCTGGGTTCTTGCCTTTACGGGGCAAAAAACAGCTGTCACCATCACGCAAAATGTGATTCTTGCCTTGCTGATCGCGGCCGTTTTCTTCTATATGAAGAACAAGCACCGCCTGCCGTCTTATCGCCTTCTCGGCCTTGTGCCCTGCTTGCTGGCAGGTGTTTTCTTGGGTATTTGCTCTTCCTTCTTGGGTATTGGTGGTGGGCCGATCAATGTCGCGCTCATTCTTTTCCTCTTCTCGGTCGATACGAAAGTTGCGACAGTCTGCTCGCTTGTGACCATCCTTTTTGCTCAGATTTCAAAGCTCCTGCTCATTGCAGGGACGACGGGCTTTGCCGCCTTTGACTTGCGCGTCTTGCCCTATATGATTGTGGCTTCTATTGCAGGTGGCTTTATCGGGGCGGCGCTCAATAAGCACTGGAGCGAAAAGCGGGTGGAGCAGGCCTTCAACCTTGTTCAGCTTGTGGTTCTTTTGATCACCCTGTCCAACATTGTGCGAGCCATCCTTTAAGTCAGGGCGAAGCCAGGGCGCTTGGCTAATTGCGGAAACATAGGGTGGATCTAGAAGATAGCTGCAGATGGGGGGACAAAGATGAACCTACAGACCTTTCGCCAGCATGTGGATTTAAGAGCGCCTCTTGTGCCTGGCAGTGCCGAAATGCAGTTTATGCATGTTAGAGCGCTGGAGGCCAGGCGCGTTTGTCAGCAGATCATGGCTGGAGACTATGACGAAGCACGCACAAGAAAGTTGTTGTCGGAGCTTCTGGGCGAAGAGATTGATGACACAACAGTAATTCTCGCTCCGATCACCATCGACGCAGGTGTACATCTGCATATAGGAGACCATGTGTTTATAAATGCAGGCTGTTGTTTGCAGGATCAGGGGGGTATCTGGATTGGCGATCGTAGTTTGATCGGTCACCAGGTGGTTTTGGCAAGCTTGAATCACGACGAAGACCCAGAAAGGCGCGGCGTTCTGCACCCGGCCCCGATCAAAATAGGCC
>JAEZYR010000092.1 GCA_023442635.1 Bacillota bacterium
GCCTAGAACGAGGACAATGCTTTCGCCTTGCTGCTGCGCCAGCTCTGCCAGCTCCACAGCTTCCTCAAGCAAGCGTTGCGGCTGCCCTTTCTCTCTCGGCAAGCTATAGCCTGGGTGATAGTGACAAGATAGGCCATTGGCTAGTAAAGCTGAGAACAAATTAGGCCGTTGTTTTTGCTTGACTTGGGATGAGCCCTGGCCTTGGCTTGGCATCTGGACGGCTAAGGCACCCAGCAAACAAATGGGTCGGCTAAGATCCAGTGGCAGAGCGGCCCTTCCTCCTGGCTCCTTCTCACAACGCAGGAGAACAGCGCTATCTGCCGCCACTTGAAGCGCCAAATCTCTGTGTCTTTGTTTTTGCTGAAGCCAGCCTGGCAACTTCGGCAAGCTCTGCTGACGGCGCTGATGCAGCTCTTGGCTGCTTTGCTGGAGACGACTCACCCTCGCCTCTAGTTGCTCATCTGGAATTTGTCCGAGTAAGTAAGCCTCTTCAAGTTCCTGTAAATAGGCATCTTTCTGGCCAAAATACCGCGGCAATTGCCCTGGCATATCTAGATCAAGACCTGCCTTAATCGCGGCTACAGGATCTTGGGTGGCTCCCCAATCGCTGATAACAAGCCCATCGTATTGCCAGTCTTGTCGCAAAACGGCTGAGATCAGATCCTGATGTGCCGTCATAGCTTGACCATTCACTGCGTTATAGGCCGCCATTAGTGAGGTGGGCTTAGCTTTCTTGATGACCCACTCAAAAGCTGGCAAATAGAGTTCTCGAAGCGTTCTGGGGTCAATTTCAGCGTTATAAGAGAGGCGCCAGGCTTCCTGATGATTGGCACAATAATGCTTGACACAAGCGCCTGGTCCAGTGCTTTCTACCCCTTGCACCCAAGCAGCACCCAAGAGCCCCGAAAGCAAGGGATCTTCACTAAAATATTCAAAATGTCGCCCACAACGCGGATCTCGCTGTAAATTGACACCAGGACCTAGCAAAATATGGACGCCTAAGCTTAAGGCTTCTTCGCCCAGAGCCTGCCCCACGCTTTGAGCCAAATCTAAATCCCAAGTAGCAGCCAGGGCACTAGAGGTTGGGAAACGCGTTGGCGAAGCGGCCTTAAGAAAGGCTTGCATGGATGTTTCTCGCGTTTGATATCGTAAACCATGAGGGCCATCACTCAAAACAAGCTCCATAAGGCCGAGTTCATGGCTGCTTTGGGTTCGCCAAAAATCTGCCCCTCTGAATAAGCTTAGAGCTAGCGAGACTGGGCAAGGTCTGTCTACACTCTGCCTTTTGTCCTTCCCTCTCTCTCGATCTGAAACTGGGAATAGTCTGTGCAGCCTTTTGGGGGTACCTGTCTTCCTCATAAAGCTGGATAAATCGCCTGCTTCAGAGCAGAAGTTGGAGCTGCTCCTGGCCTATCGAACTTGGACTGGGCATTTTTCTGACGCAGTCGCTGGTTGCGAGCCAAAAATTCTAAATCAAGCAGAGCTGCCTTAATCTGGATTCCCGCACTAAAACCAGTCAAACGGTGATCCTGACCTATAACACGGTGGCAAGGAATCAAGAGGGGAAGCGGATTTTGCCCACAAGCTCTTCCGACCGCTCGCGCCAACTGCCTCGCCTCTTTTTGCTGGCTATCCAACAATGCCAAAGCATTTTGGCACTGGGACTGAGACTGATTCGCTTGCAAATAGGCCAGAGCCACTTCTTGGTAAGATCTGGTTTCGCCATAAGGTATTTGTTCCACAATGGACCAAATCTTTTTCTGGAATTCCGTACCTTCTGGAAAGCGATAGGGAATATTGAAACTTTCACGACGGCCAAGAAAGTAATCTCGCAACTGTCTTTTGGCCTGGCGCAAAATTTCGGGCTGAGGACGCGTTGCTCCTGGCGCTTCGAGCAGAGCCTGAGTCAAACCACGGCGTTCATGAATCCGCCCCTCAGCCGTCGCTAGCCCAGCTTCCCAAGCCTTATCAAAGAGCCAGCCTGCTTGCAGCTGCTCGCCATAGTGCAAAAAATCGACAGCGACAATCTCGTTATTTTTGACTTCCAAAGTGGCTATGCCGGCCTTAAAAGGGACAAAGGCTAAATCCCTCCCTGGCCAATCTGAGCGGAGCAAGGAGTAAAGCATAGCATCTTCATAAGCCAGCTGATGGGGGACGGCGTGACGTAACAAACCATCAATATGAAAACCTAACTGACTGAGTTGGAGTCTAGCCTCTGGGGAAAGATTTCGGGGCACCCACGTCAGGCGGTGGCAATCGGGTCGGACGAAGAGCTCCTCTATAAGAGGCAGCAGAACACTCGAAAGATCGCTCTCCATTTTGGGTAGCCAGGCCATCTGCAAATGAACGCCCGCCAAGTCTCCAGTTTCTTGGATAGCGATAACCCAGCCAACTAGCTTTGCTGCCTCATCTTCAACAGCCCAGGTGCCCAGCGCTTGTTGCTGCCATTGGCGAATCTGCTCTTGAGCCCGCCGATAAGGGCGTTCAAGCAGGCCTAAATCAACGAAGCAGCGATGATCGCATAAATACAGCGGCCGAACCCTGAACATCCTGTATCCTCCCCCTAAAATGCCATCTACCCGAAAGTATTTTACTCGCCCACTATAGCGCAAACAAAGCTGTTTTTTTCCGTTTTCCTCCTAAAAAGCTGTTTTTTTGACATTTAAATCTGCTTAAATCTGGCGCTTGGGAGGCACAAATGAACCTGACGCTTCCGAAGGCAATTCCGATTCTCCTTGCTTGTGGAAGGCTGTTGCAATCATCAGCTTGATACGGTTTAACTGATTGACCTCTGATGCTCCTGGGTCATAGTCGACGGCTACAATATTAGCTTGCGGATAGCGCTGCCTTAGAGCCTTCATCATGCCCTTGCCTGTCACATGGTTAGGCAAGCACGCAAAGGGCTGAGCACAAATGATATTCCCCGCTCCTGATTCAATCAGTTCGATCATCTCAGCTGTCAAAAACCACCCCTCTCCTGTCGCATTGCCAAGCGAAAGGATGGGTTCTGCTGAAGCTGCCAGCTCATCAATATAAGGTGGCATAGGATAGCGGCCTGAGGCTGCCAGTGCTTTGCGCACAGGCCTTCGGTATTGTTCAATCAACTGGATACCCATACGAGCCACATGACCAGAGCTCCAGGATTGACCTAGGTGCTCAGCCTTGTAGACTGCGTTGCGGAAGCAATACAAGAAGAAATCTAGAAGACCAGGTACGACAGCCTCACAGCCTTCCTCTTCGATCACCGAGACGACGTTGTTATTGGCATCAGGCTGGAATTTCACCAGAATTTCACCTACCACACCGACTCGAGGCTTACGTGGTCCTTCATTTAGGGGTAAGGCATCAAAATCAGCGATCAACTGTTGAATGAGCTGACTGAAACGCCTCTTATCTCGACCAGATAAGTAGCTGCGCAACTTGTCAAGCCAAACTTGATAAAGCCTATTAGCGGATCCGACTTCTTTTTCGTAAGGTCGATTGCGTAGCAAGCAAGTCATCAGTAAATCGCCTAAAACCACAGCCTGTACGCATCGATGCATATCCTTGAGGCGAAGCTTGAAACCTGGATTGCTCTCAAAACCTTGAGCCGAGAGGGCAATGACTGGCACCTGAGCTAGATTGGCATCGTGCAGCGCCTTGCGCAAGAAGGCCACGTAGTTGGTGGCGCGGCAGCCTCCACCCGTCTGCGTAATCAACAGAGCTGTGCGTTCTGGGTCATAGGCTCCGCTTTGTAGGGCGTGTACCAACTGCCCTATCACCAAAATACTGGGATAACAAGCATCATTATTAACGTACTTTAAGCCCGTCTCTATGTCAGCCTGTGTCGCTTTCTCGAGGACTTTGACACGATAGCCAGCGGCTTGAAGGGCGGCTTCAACCAAGGCAAACTGCGTGGGTGCCATCTGAGGTGCCAAAAGTGTATAGTCCTTGCGCATCTCAACCGTAAAGGGCTGTCTCTCTAAGGTATAGGCAGCGCGCGCAACATCATCTGGTGTTGCGTCTTCTCCCCGAGCAGCTTGATCTGGACTGCGCCTCGTGAGGCTCAAATTTTGCGCAAATTGTTCTGCCTCTTGGGCTGCTGTCTCCTGACGTTCCTGCCTCCTTCGTTGGGCTCTACGCTCATCCATAGCCACTTTTAGCGAACGCAAACGGATGCGAGCTGCACCCAAATTAGAAACTTCGTCGATCTTGAGCAAGGTATAAAGCTTGTCAGAGGCCTCAAGAATCTCTTGGGTTTGGTCACTTGTGATGGCATCAATACCGCACCCAAAGCTGTTGAGTTGCACCAACTCCAAATCTGGGTGCTGCGCTACCATCGCTGCCGCTTCGTAGAGTCTCGTATGGTAAGCCCATTGATCCACCACGCGGATGGGACGCTGCAAAATGCCAGGACGCGCGATGCTATCCTCGCTCAAAACAGCCATCCCCAGTTGCTTGATAATATCGGGTATACCGTGATTGATTTCAGGGTCGATATGATAAGGACGTCCAGCAAGAACTATACCCTGCCGCTTGTGGGCTGCCATCCACGCCAGAACCTCATCACCCTTCCGACGAATGTCCTCTTTATAAGCTTCGTACTCCGCAAAACCCTTTTCGAGTGCCAGGCTAATTTCCTTCTTTGTAATATCTGTCCAGCCTGCTTGCTGAAACATCTGATAAAGACCCTGGGCTAACTTTTTGGGTGCATGTAGAGGCAAAAAGGGGTGCATAAAG
>JAEZYR010000022.1 GCA_023442635.1 Bacillota bacterium
CTGCTGTGTCGTCCGCTTGTACCTCTAGGCTGCGTTGATACAAGACAGGGCCAGCATCTGGCGTAGGCGTCACCAGGTGCACGCTTGCTCCGCTGCGCTTGGCTCCGCTGGCCAGAACCGCTTCGTGTACCTTCAGGCCGTAAAAACCAGCGCCGCCAAAGGCTGGCAACAAGGAGGGATGTATATTCAGCATACGCCCCGCCCAACGTGCAACAAAAGCAGGGCTGAGGATGAGCAGAAAGCCAGCCAAAACAATAAGCTCTATGTCATGGGCTTGCAGCGCTTTCTCAAGCTTATCTTCTTGGGCCTTTTGGATGGCTTCTCTGAAGCTTGGGTGCTGAGATTGCAAGGCGGACAGATCCCCAGACAAAGCCATCCGTTGTGCTAATTCATGCCTTTCGGCCAGTGTGAGACCCACATAGGCGACTGGCAAATCCGCTTGGCGAGCGCGCTCTAAGGCAAAGGCTTGACGCCGATTGCTTGCTACCAAGGTCAGCTGCACATGGGGCATGTCGCCAGCCTGAGATCGGTCAATGAGGGCTTGGAGATTGCTCCCCCCTCCAGATACCAGCACCGCTGTCCGAACGGGGGCGTCACGTCGAGGCGAATCCGAGTGAAAGCTCTCCATGGCTCAAGCCTCATCAGCAAAAGCAAGCTCACCCGAGGGGCGTTGCAAAAGCAGCTTGCCATCTCCTGGCTGAACATGACCTAGGCGGTAAGGCTTTTCACCCTTTTTTTGGAGAAGCTCTTCTGCCAGCTCAACTTCCTCAGGAGGAAGCACCACAATCATGCCAATGCCCATATTGAAGGTGTAGTAAAGCTCCTCTTCTCGCAAGCCACCCTCTTCTTGCAAATACGTAAAGATAGGAGGGATAGGCCAGCTTTCTAATCGAACGCACAAATCCAAGTTTGCCTCTTCGGGTAAGAGGCGCGGCATATTTTCAAAAAAGCCTCCGCCTGTGATATGGGCGACACCTTTGAGATGCACAGCTTCTCTCAGGGCTAAGATGGCCTTGGCATAAATACGCGTCGGACGCAGCAGAGCCTCCCCTAAGGACTCTCCTAGCTCTGGCACATAAGCCCTTAAGTCTCTCTTCTCTACTTCTAAAATACGCCGAACAAGCGAGTAAGCGTTAGAGTGCAGACCCGAAGAAGCGAGCCCCAAAATAACATCGCCAGCCTGGATTTTGCTGCCATCAATCAGTTGGCTGCGATCCACGATGCCCACCGCAAAGCCTGCCAAGTCATAGTCATCTTCTTGGTAAAGGCCTGGCATTTCTGCGGTTTCTCCACCTACCAGGGCCGCTCCTGCCTGCTGACATCCCTCAGCTACCCCTGCCACAATATCGGCAATGCGCTCAGGCTTATTTTTGCCACAGGCTATGTAGTCAAGAAAAAACAGTGGTTCTGCGCCTGAAGCAGCAATATCGTTCACGCACATCGCCACGCAGTCAATACCGATGCTGTCATGCCGATCGAGAAGTTGTGCAATGCGCAGTTTAGTACCGACACCATCCGTACCTGAGATCAGCAGGGGTTCTTTTAGATGGGCCAGCTCGGGTCGAAAAATCGCTCCAAAGCCCCCTATCGAAGATAGAACCTCTGGTCTGGTGGTTCGAGCTACATGCTTTTTGATGAGTTCGACAGCCTGATAGCCTGCTTCGATGTCTACACCGGCAGCTCGATATTGCTCACTATGACTTTCTTTCATCATTCTTCTCCTCTACCCCATCCGAAGTCTGATGTTGTCATTTGACTACTTGTAACTTATCTATTTAGCCTAATTCAACGGTTTTGTCCCAGATCCAAAAACTGCTGTTCACTCTCCGCTGTCAGCGTGTCATAGTCATCGGGTATGTCCAGCGGATATTGACCGCTAAAGCAAGCTTCGCACATGTTGAGTTCTGGATTATCGACAATGGTCGCAATGTCTTCCTGCTCCAGATAAGCCACCGAATCCGCCCCAATAATCGCTGCAATTTCTTCGTTGCTGCGATTGACAGCAATGAGCACGGATGGATTGGTAATGTCTGTACCAAAGTGGCATGGATAAAGGAAGGGCGGTGCTGAACTGCGCACATGTATTTCTTTGGCGCCAGCCGCTCTCAGCAAGCGCACAATACGTGCACAAGTTGTACCGCGCACAATGGAGTCGTCAACCATGATCACGCGCTTGCCACGCACGGTGCTCTCGACCGCATTGAGCTTGATGCGGACGCGGTCTTCTCTCGCACTTTGCTCGGTTTCGATGAAGGTTCGCCCTATATATTTATTTTTGATAAAGCCTAGGCCATAAGGGATGCCCGAAGCCTCTGCATAGCCCATGGCAGCATCTGTTCCTGAGTCAGGCACACCTATGACAATATCGGCTTCGACCGTATCGCGCTTGGCCAAAGCCGCCCCCAAGCGTTTGCGTGCCAAATGCACACTCGTGCCGTCCACGACTGAATCAGGTCGTGAAAAGTAAACATATTCAAAACAGCAAAGGCTATGTCGCTTGGCTTTGGCCTGGGTCTGCGTGCTGTGCAAGCCCTCCTCATCGATGCGTATAATCTCGCCAGGTTCAACATCCCGCACGAAATCAGCACCGATAGCGTCCAAAGCGCAAGTCTCCGATGCCAAAATCCAGTCTTGCTCACGTCGCCCAATAACCAAGGGGCGAAAACCCTGGGGATCTCTAGCGCCGATCAGCTGTCCATCGCTCATCAACACAAATGAATAGGCTCCATGCAATTTGACCATGGCCGCTTGGACAGCTGCAGCAATGGATTCACACTGCAATCGTTCTTGGATGATCATCGCAGCAATAACTTCACAGTCACTCATCGATTGAAAAATATTGCCTTTGAGTTCCAAAGAGCGACGCAGGGTATGAGCATTCAAGATACTGCCGTTATCCACGACCGCCATGGATCCCTTGATGTGGTTGATAACCATGGGCTGGGCATTAGCGCGACTGGCCGTCAGCTTCGTTCCGTAACGGACATGACCTACGGCAATCTGCCCTTGTCCCAGACGCTCCAGCTCCTCTCGACCGAAAACATCATTAACCACGCCGTTGTCTTTGTAGCTAGCTATTTTTCCATCACAGCAAACTGCAATTCCACAACTTTCTTGGCCGCGGTGCTGCAAAGCAAAGAGACCGTAATAACAATCGCTCGCCAAAAACTTGCGGCGTGTGCTGTAAATGCCAAACACGCCACATTCCTCATGTAATTCCCAAGCCATGACTTAACCCTTATGTAATCTGCTTTGTAGCTCTTGATCAGCCTCGAGCACCGCCTCAGTCATGCGCTGTCTATGCTGTTCAAGTTTTTCTGCAATGTCCGCTTCTGAGACGCTCAGAATTTGCAAGGCCAGTAAAGCTGCATTCTGAGCTCCATCAATGGCTACCGTAGCAACGGGTAGGCCCGTCGGCATTTGGACGGTGGACAAAAGGGCATCCAGTCCATCAAGCGTCGAACTCTTGATCGGTACACCAATTACGGGTAAGGTCGTCCGGGCGGCTAAGGCTCCTGCTAGATGCGCGGCTTTCCCTGCAGCCGCAATAATAGCGGCATAACCCTTCGCCCTAGCGGTGGCTGCTAGCTCGGCCGCTTGGTCGGGGGTACGGTGAGCGGAGAAAATATGAACCTCCGGCATCACGCCAAAATCTTGCAACAGGGAAATTGCTGCTTCCAACTTAGGATAGTCACTTGAGCTACCCATCACAATGGCAATCCGCTTCATACGCACTCCTTCGATTAACGGCAAGCCAAGGCTGGTTTAGTCACAAACAGATTTTAGGGTATAGGAGGCAAGAATAGATCAGTTATCGACCGCTAACTTTTTATTTAGATGTTTGCACAGAATCTCTCACTGTAGTGTTGAAGCTTTATACCCTGTCAAGCCTCTGAGTCTGACAGGGTATAAGGGGACTTTGCATAAGTGATCTCGGTCTGCAAAGCTCAGGCCAAAGCCTCAGGTATGGAGAGCTCATGTCTAGCTCTGACACGCATATGTTCAAGGTAAAAAGGCATAGCCTGCTGGCAGAGCTGCTTCGGCGAGGCGATCCAAGCAGTCCGTCAACAAAGTTGCAGGCCCTACCAATAAAGAAGTGACCTGCAACAAGGGAGCCTCATCGCCTCTGAAGGTCAAAACTTTCAGCCCCTGCTCTTCCAGTAGCAACCTAGCAGCAGCCTGATCCCAAGGTGAAACAGCTGCTTCGAAAAAGAGGTCTGCACGCCCAGCTGCTAAATAACATAGATCGAGGGCTGCCGCTCCACTCCGTCGGATGTCGCGAGCCTTAGGCAGTAGCTTTTGCAACAAATCGAGTGTCGCCTGGTGATATTGCGGATGATAAGGGGAAGATCCGAATAGCACGAGGCAGGACGCCCACTCACGACATGGTCTAACTTCTAATTTCTGCCAGAGCATCTGCTTTTCATCCATGCTCTCCCAATCCAGGTGTTCAGGATTGAGGGTATCGAGGTGTAAGCACCAGGCTCCCTTTCCCCTAGCTGCCACAAAAATCTCTCGCTGCCAAGGGTTGAGCACCAGGGCTTCTTGCAGTTGACCCTTGGCCAAATACGCGATAGATATGGCTGAATGACCATATCCATAGACAAAGTTGGTCGTGCCGTCGATGGGATCTACAATATAAAGCCCCGCCTGGCTGTCCAAAGCTTCTTGCAGCTTTTCTTGCTCGTCCAAAGACACAAGCATGGATGTCGCCGCGCTGTTATTCGAGCATTCTTCTTCCCCTAGCAAAAAAGCACCTGGGCGCAAGCGTGCCAACTCTTTTTGGATTTTTTGCTGAATATCCCGATCGAGTTGGGTCACCAGATTGGAGGCGCTGTTTTTTTCACATACTTGAAGGTCTTGCCGGCGCACCTGTGTCAGACCATAGCCCAAAGTACATACAGCTTGAATAAGCTGCCTAAAAGCAGGCTCTAAGCTCGTCCAAAAATCCTTTCCTGCAGCAGTAGCTCTAGCATTCATTTTTCACTCCAAACTAAAAGCCATAGCTCTCTAGCCTCGTTGTAATTTGTGCATCAAGGCCAATATTTCTTCACAGCGCTCAGCCGCGAGCCCTGGCTCAGCCTCAGGCGAGAAGGCCTCCAACACACAGTGACGGACATGGGCATCCAGGACTTGCTCATTGACCTTGCGGAGCAAGGCTATGGTCGCTAATAATTGATTCGATATATCGACACAATAGCGATTCTCCTCGACCATACGCAAAGTCGCTTCCAACTGCCCTCTGGCCGTCTTGAGCAAGCGCATGACCGCTGTTTGATCGGCCTTCATTTTAGCGTACCTCCATCTTTCGTAATTGATAGCCCGCTTTTTGTATCGCATCTGCAACTTTGGCTTCTTCGAGCTCTTTTTCGCTATGGATACAAAAGCGCTCCAGGCTCTCGACCTCAATTTGCTGGACTTCAGCAAAACTTTCCTCTAAAGCCTTTTGACAGCGCGCTACACAGTGTTGACAAGATAAGCCTTCTAGATCGAGCTGATAAGTGTATGCTCTATTGTCCTCGAGCCTCTTCGCTGCTTGCAGATGGCCATCCTGGATAGGCGTATTTGCTGTTTTGTCCGCCTCTTCCTCTTCGCGCTTAGCTATGACGCCCATCGCCTTGTCAGCCTGTCGTTGAAGGCGCAGGGCATTACTGACCACAAAGAGTGAGGAAAGACTCATAGCCAAAGCCGCCCACATCGGATTCAAATGAAGCCCCCAATGACTCAAAGCACCAGCTGCCAGCGGAATACCACAAATGTTGTAAAAAAAGGCCCAGAAAAGGTTCTGCTTAATGTTTCGAATCGTAACTCGACTGAGTTGCCAAGCGCGCCAAACATCTTCGGGATCAGCTCGCATCAAAATCACATCAGCTGCCGCTTGGGCAATGTCTGTGCCACTGCCAATGGCCACGGCTACATCAGCCTGGGCTAAGGCAGGTGCGTCGTTAACGCCGTCGCCCACCATGGCCACCAAGTGGGGTGCTGCTTGCTTACGCAGGATTTGCAGTTGCTTAGCTTTATCAGCTGGCAAGCACGCTGCATGGACTTGATCGATGCCCAGTTGCTCCGCTAGGCGCTGGGCTACTTGCGTATTGTCACCCGTCAGCAACTGCACTTGGATTCCCTCAGCTTGTAGCCTTTGAACGGCGCCTCGCGCCGTCTCTCTAGCTTCATCCGCAAAAGCTAATAGGAGCTTGCATACCCCATTTTCGGCCAAGGCAATCCAGGTTTCGCCTCTTTGCTGTATCGTCTGAAGCGCCTCTTGGAAGAGCGGACTGTCTAAGTGACGCACCTGCTGCTCCTGCAAAAAGCGCCAATTGCCAGCAAGGTAGCGTTGGCCTTGATACTCTCCTTCTACCCCTCGCCCAGCATGTGCCAGAAAATGCTCCATCTCGATTGGCTCTTCTAGCCGTATAGGCTCTTCTTCAAGTCCATCTGCCCCAGCTTGCGTCGACGAGCTGTTTTGCCAAGCCAGGTCCTTTGCCAACCTTGCCCGCTCGCTTTGCACATAGCGACAAAAGGCGTCGGCTAATACGTGTTCGCTCTTGGCTTCTAGCGCATAGAAACGTCCTAGCAGTTGGTGCTTTTGCGCCTGACTTAATGTTTCGTCAAGCCAATAGCAGGTGGTCACAACTAGGCTGCCTTTGGTCAGGGTGCCTGTTTTGTCAAATAAAAGCACCTTGACCTTCTGAAAGGCTTCAAGCGCAGCAGCTCGTCGAATGAGGATACCGCGCTCAGCTGCTTTGCCTGTTGCAAGCAAAATAGCAAGTGGCGTGGCGAGACCCAAGGCACAGGGGCAAGAAATAATCAGGACAGATATCGCGTACTGCAGCGCAAGACCTACATCCCGTTTGAGGGCAAACCAGATGCCAAAGGTCACCGCAGCCAGGAGGATGACGGTCGGCACGAAAACAGCTGCGATGCGATCGGCCAAACGCGCTATAGGTGCTTTGCTCGAGCTAGCTTCTTCGACAAGATGAATCATCTGTGCCAGGGCGCTTTGCTGGCCGACCTTTTCAGCCTTAACCCTGAGATAGCCCTGTTGGTTCAAAGTGCCAGCCAGAACCTGATCGCCCACTTCTTTTTCACAAGGTAGGCTCTCACCTGTCATGGCCGATTCATCGACAGTCGAAAAACCCGAGACAACGTATCCGTCAACTGGAATCCTAGCTCCAGGATGAATCAGGCAAACATCCGCAATCTTTAAGTCGATGCTCCGACAACGCTCTGGCTGCCCGTCTTCACCTTCTCGCCAAGCTTCTTCAGGCATAAGGGCTTCCAGGCCTTGCAGCGCTGAGCCCGTCTTTACGCGGCTGCGTGATTCAAGCCAGCGCCCCAAGGTAATCAGGCAGAGAATCATCCCGCCGCCTTCAAAATAGAGCTGATGTCTCAGATGGTGCAGATGGGCGCTCGCTTGTTGAGTGGTGGCGTCAGCTAACACAAAAAGTAGAACCACACCATAAGTCACAGCTGCCGCAACCCCAATAGCCACAAGACTGTCCATGGTCGGCCCCAAGTGAGCTAGAGCTCTAAAGCCCTTGATGAAATAGCGTCGATTGATGTAGAGCAGAGGCAAGCACAATAAAAACTGGAGTAAGGCATAGCTCAGCGTATGCATGTCCTCTAGCAAGTAACTAGGCAGAGGTAAATGCAGCATAGGGCCCATTGCCAAATAAAAGAGGGGCAAAAAGAAGAGCAAGGAGAGGATAAACTGTCTTTTGTATTTCTTGGACTCTTCAGCTACTTCGCTCAGCGCCATTCCGATTTGACTTCTTAGAGCCACCTTTTCTTCTCCAGATTCTGTCGGTGAAGAAGGCGTCATAGCGTCAGAAGCAAGTTCGTAGCCAGCCGCGCGAATAGCCGATTTGACCTCATCCAAAGAAGCCTCGCCCTCGTATCGCACTTGCCCAGTTAAGAGGTTGACTTCGACCTGCTTAACGCCCTCCACCTTGGATACAGCCTGCTTGACCCGGTGCTCGCAAGCAGCACAAGTCATCCCCTTCACCCGGAGACAACTCATCTCTTGGGCTTTCTCTACCATCATCGGATCTCCTGAATAGTTGTTTGAAGATAGTATACTCTACCCCTCCCCTCCCGGGGTGAGGTTTGTAACAGCAGGACATCAAAACAAAAGCAAAGCAAAAGGCAGTCACGGGGACTGCCTTGAGTGTACGCATCGGCCATCTAGGCTGATCAGGCTCGGATTCAGCGACGGATCAGATTTTCTCGATCTGGGCCATTAGATACAAAGCGAATCGGATAACCGATCTCCTTCTCGATGAATTCAATATAGTTCCGACAAGCTTCAGGTAAATCTTCGTAGCGACGAATGGACTGAATGTCGCAGTGCCAGCCTGGCAAGGTTTTGAGAATGGGTTTAGCCTTCTCAAGCTTGGGCGTAACAGGGAAATCATGGCAAATTTCGCCGTCAATCTCATAAGCCACACAGACGGGAATCTCTTCAAGGTAACCCAATGAATCCACCACCGTAAAGGCCACTTCGGTCGTACCTTGAAGGCGACAGCCATAGCGACTAGCGACGCAATCAAACCAACCTACGCGGCGAGGACGGCCTGTCGTCGCACCATATTCACCGCCTGAACCACCGTGCTCACGGAGTAGGCTAGCTTCCTCGCCAAAAATTTCAGAGACGAAGGCGCCTGCCCCAACCGCACTCGAATAAGCTTTGACAACCGTGGTAATCTCTTTGATCTCGTAGGGTGGAATACCTGCTCCGATGGCACCGTAGGCCGCCAGTGTCGAGGATGAAGTGACCATAGGGTAAATACCGTGGTCAGGATCTTTGAGCGAACCAAGCTGCCCCTCCAGCAAAAGCGTTTTATTGGCTTTGATGGCCTCATCCAAGTAAAGCGTCACATCCCTCACAAAAGGTGCCAGCGCCTCTTTCCATGACTCTATTTTTGAATAAATAGCCTCTACCTCTAGGGGCTCAACGTGATAGAGGTGCTGCAAGAGAATGTTCTTCTCTTCCAAAACAGTCTTGAGTTTGTCCTTTATGTAGGCTTCGCCGGCATATAGCTCTGCAATCTGGAAGCCTTTTTTGGCAAATTTATCAGCATAAAAAGGCGCGATGCCACTCTTGGTGGAACCATAGCTCTTCCCACCCAGATGAGCTTCCTGCAGCTGATCAAAGAGCACGTGATAAGGCATCACAACCTGGGCACGATCTGAAATCATCAAATTGGGTAGCTGAATGCCCCTAGCGTTAAGGTCGGCTTTTTCTGCGATAAAGCGGTCGACATCCACAGCCACGCCAGGTCCTATCACATTGGTAACGTCGGGATGAAAAATGCCACTCGGCAAAAGGTGCAAGGCGAACTTTCCATGCTCATTCACAATGGTATGACCTGCATTGGCTCCACCCTGAAAACGAATAACGACATCGGCGTTGGCCGCCAGGGCATCCGTGATTTTGCCCTTGCCTTCATCTCCCCAACAAGCGCCAACTATTGCTCGAACCATGCTATCTCCTCACCTTCGATCATGAAGCATTTCCTTGTTAGACACGAAAAGCCCAACGTGTTAATCATACTGCAAAAAGCTAGACAAAACAGCCCGCTCTTAGGGCACGCGTCGGCGGCGAAGCTCTGCCGCCAAGTCCTCTAACGAGACCCCCTGCATGACCATCATGACAATAAAGTGATACAGGAGGTCACAGGCCTCACCAATAAGCGCTTCTTTTTGCTGATTTTTGCAAGCAATGACAAGTTCTGTCGCCTCTTCGCCTAGTTTTTTGCAAAGCAGGTCTAGTCCTTTATCCAGCAAATAGTTGGTATATGAAGCGTCTTGCGGATTGTGCTGCCGATCCTCTACAACTTGGTATAGCAAGCTCAGCATCTGGGCGAGAGCTTCTGCTTCAGACAGCTCTTCCTCCACCAATAAATCGCGCGCTTCTTCACGCGCTTTGGCGTGAGCCATTTCGAGACGCTCTTCCAGTTTTTCTTGGCCGTCTGTCCGTTCTGACATAAAAGGCTCCTTTCTAAGGCAAACAAGTATCGTTTCCTAATATCACAATGCCTGCACCTAAAAGCCCAAAAGCACTAGCTCCGTTTCTGATTTATGCCGCTCGTGTCGAATACAGTTTAACGAAAGTTCTCTGGTTCTATCGTCTACTTGTGGTACGGCTGTTTGTAGTAGATTCGAAAAGCTCGATAGATCTGCTCCAAAAGGAGTATACGACTCATCTGGTGGGTAAATGTCATCGCCGAAAGTGCGATCTGACCACAGCTTCTTTCTCGTACAAAAGGCGCAAAACCATCCGATCCACCGATAGCAAAAACCAGCTGCCCACCTCTGATTTCCATCTGCTTGATCAAATAGTCCGAAAAGGCCAGGCTGTCCATTTCCCTCCCATGCAGATCGAGCAGGTACAAGGATTCTTGGGGTCTGAGCTGAGCTAATATAGCTTTTCCTTCTGTCTCTAGCCTTTGCTCCAAGGGAAGCTGAGCCCGTGCCTCTGCGCATGAACGGATTTCCAATTGGCAATAGGCAGATAAGCGTTTACTGTATTCTTGCTCAGCCTCTCGCAGCCATTTTTCGCTGAGTTGACCGACACAAAGCAACTTAATCCGCATGTCTGGTCCACCATCTTTCACTGGGCGTGTGGCGCCCTGCAACAGCAAATACATAGTCTTCGGGACAGTGCCAGCCCTCTTTTTCTAGCTCGCGTATGACCTGACACTCAAGCAAATCAACCTGATTATTGACTTCACTAACATGGGCTAAGATAAATTGCTTGGTGCCCTGAGCCAGGAGTTGTTGCATAAGCTGAATGCAATCTGGGTTAGACAAGTGCCCCTGGTGGCCTCGGATACGTTGTTTTTGCCGTGGGGTATAAGGGCCATGCCGAAGCATATCCTCATCATAATTCGCCTCAAGAATCAGCAAATCCACCCCCTCCAGGGCTCGTATCTGACTAGGATCCACATAGCCTAAATCCGTCAAAACAGCCAAACTCGGCTTGGGGTTAGCGCCTTGTTCTAAGATCTTGCTAGCCGTAAAGCGGTAGCCAGTGGGCTGAGCCGCATCATGACTCGTGGCGATGCATTGTACGGAAAAAGGGCCAATCTCTAGCAATTGGCTATAGCAGGTCGCAATTAACTCCATTGCAGCTGGCTGACGAAAACGCGCATACACCGCACGCAAAGTGCCTTCAGTCGCAAAGATGGGCAGGTGCCAGCGACGGCAAAAGACGTCCAGTCCGCTGACATGGTCGCTGTGTTCGTGGGTCAAAAGCACACCCAAAAGCTGTTCTGGGCTCTTCCCTATGGCTTGCAGTCCAGCCTCTATTTTGGCAGCTGACTTACCTGCATCAACCAGAAGGAGCTGCTCGCCATAGCCAACTACAGTAGCATTTCCGCTGCTACCACTAAATAAGGTCTGAGCCCAAAGAGCCCCTCGCTCTGCGGCTACTTCAGGCAAACGGGCTTTGCCCTGGGTTGTTACGCTAGGCCTTGCCCCCAAAAGAGGCATTGCTGTTTGGATCTGTTGACCGGGAAGCTTAGACACAAAAGAAAGGGCTGAGGCCAGATAGGCTTGCCGCTCTGCCTCCGTCATTCGATCGCTTCCTGCGCCTCTTCGTGAACCTGGATCTCGCCACCTAGGCCGCGCATTTTTTCGATCAAGCGTTCGTAACCCCGTTGAATCGAAGCTACTTTGTTGATTCTCGTTTCACCCTCTGCCATAAGGCCTGCTATGACCATGGCCGCACCTGCACGCAAATCGTGCGCAAAAACGCTAGACGCCGTCAGCCTGTTGGGCCCACGCACAATTGCGGCATGGCCATTGACTTCGACTTGGGCGCCCATGCTTTGCAAGTCATTGATGTACTGAAAACGATTGTCCCAGACATTTTCGTGCATCGTGCTCTCACCCTCAGCGATGCAAAGCAGCACAACTGCTTGTGGCTGCAAATCGGTGGGAAAGCCAGGATAGGGCTTGGTCTTAAAGACCGAAGGCCTCACTTTTCGCTCTGGTGGGCAGGCTACGCGAATCCAGTCATCTCCTGTTTCAACGTCAATTCCCATCTCTTCTAGCTTAATGGTCAGTGGCTCCATATGTTTGGGGATCAAATTTTTGACGGTCACATCGCCGCGCGTCGCCGCTGCTGCAATCATATAAGTGCCCGCCTCAATTTGGTCAGGAATGATGGAATAGCTGCAAGCACCTGGCAAATGACTCACACCCGTAATGCGGATTGTATCGGTACCGGCTCCACGAATCTTAGCCCCCATCGTGTTGAGGAAGTTCGCCACGTCAACAATGTGGGGTTCTCGTGCTGCATTCGCAATAACCGTCTGCCCCTCTGCCTTTGTGGCTGCAATAATGAGATTGATGGTGGCACCTACACTGGTTTTGTCTAGATAAATATGATTGCCGACGAGTTGGTCAGCACGGATTTGGATATTGCCATAGGCGATACTAACCTCCGCACCTAAGGCCTCAAATCCTTTGACATGCTGGTCAATGGGTCTAGCGCCAAAATTACATCCGCCCGGCAAAGCCACTGTCGCCTCATGGGCAGGGCGTCCCAGCAACGCACCCTGAAGGTAGCAAGATGCCCTTATTTTGCGAGCGAGACTTGAGACTGCCATATGCGTGTGGATGGGGCGTGGATCTGCATAAAGGGTAGCTGTAGCCCGATCAACTTCCATGATGGCGCCCAGTTCCCGGCATATCTGGATAATGCTATTAACGTCTGTTATGTCGGGTACATTCTCTATTTCACAAGGTCCATCTAGCAGCATAGCCGCTGCGATAATGCCCAAAGCAGCATTCTTGGACCCACTAACCGTCACTTCGCCACGGAGGGCTTGGCCGCCTTTAACTGTATAGTATTGCAAAGTCAAGTTACCCCTTTCAGTTGTGGCCTCATAAAAAAAGGCCTAAGACAAACAGACAGTGTGTTCGTACTGCTGCATCAGGTCATTTACTCTGTCATTATAGCAGCACCATCGATCTCCGAAGAAGGCTCAGCAAAAGAAGGCATTTGCAGGTTCACATCGTCAAGGAGATCCGCAAAAAGGTCCTGGTATACAGCAAGAGCTTCGGCATCTTGTAGATCTGAGAGCTGTTCTGGCTCTTGCCCTAACTCACGAGCAAGCGTGAGCAGTTCTTGTTCCGCCATCTCTTGTAGGTATGTGCTCTTTTTCTTTTCAAAACGCTGAGCTAGAACCCGCTCAAATAGCACTGGTGCATAAGGCAAAAAGATATTAAAACTCGTACCTCGCCCCAGCGTGGACTGTACGTCAATGGCGCCATCATGTAGTTCGAGCAATTCTTTGACGATAGCAAGCCCTAGTCCCGTTCCTCCGTAGAGCCTAGAACCCGTTACATCCACACGATAAAAGCGCTCGAAAAGATGAGGTAAATGCTGTTCCTCGATCCCTCGGCCATTATCGCTGATCTTAAAGTAGACCTGATCATTTAGACGTGAAGCCACAACATGGATCTCCGCGCCGTCTTGGCAATATTTGATGGCATTTTCAATAATATTTTGGATGACACGCTCGAGTGCGTTGAGGTTAGCAAAAACATAGAGTGGCCCTTTTGATATATTGAGCGTCAATTGCTGTTCTTTTGCCTCATATTGCCACCGCATACGTTCTGCCGTCTGGCGCAAAATAACTTCGAGATCCAAAAGTCCCATCGAAAGCGGATGCTTTTGGCTGTCTAGACTCGAGAGCAGGAGCAAGTCCGTAACGAGCTGCTGCATGCGCAAGGCATCATCGTGAATCCGCTGCACATCGCGCTCAATCCCCTGCTCATTTTTCTCTTGAAGTCCCCAATCCAAAAGACTTTCCGTATAACCAATGATCGTTGTCAACGGGGTCTTAAGCTCATGGGAGACATTCGCAACAAACTCTTTGCGCTTCTTTTCTTCCTGTTCGGCTTCGCTGACATCCTGAATGCTGACAATCGAGCCCAGTCTGCCCTGTGTTTCTTCTTCGCGATGGTTGATGACGATGCGTAAGCTTCGCCCCTCAACTTTCGCAATGGCTGAAGCTGGATTGCGCTTCATGAGAACGCGCGTCATCAGTCCATTTTCTTCGCCATACAACTTCAAAAAGGCAGCTAGGTCAGGTGGGACAGCGGCCGTTCCTAGAAGCCTAGTCGCGCTGCTGTTGGCAAGATTCAAGCGCCCATCCTTGCCATAAGCAATAAGGCCAATCGAAAGATCCGCAATAATAGCCTCAGCTTTGACTCTCTCGCCAGCGGCTTGCCAGGCAAGAGGGCTAGCTGGACGCACACCAGCCCGCACTCGGTACCACCAAAAGAGCAGGATCATCCCTGCCAGCAAAAGGCCAGCTAGCAGACCTAAACCCAAAAAGACAATTTGGCGACCCCAGTGAACATGAGCCGCCATAAAATAAAAGCTTAGCGCGGACATCTTAAGGCTGTGGGCGCTGGCTGTCGCGCTGCCAGAAGTAACCTACTCGACGTTTGGTCATGAGATAGTGCGTCTCACCTGGGACGGGTTCAATTTTTTCACGAATACGCCTTACCGTTACATCAACGGTACGCACATCTGAAAGGTACTCACTTCCCCAAACGGCTTCCATCAGAGCTTCACGAGAGAAAACCTGACCTGCATGTTGAGCCAAAAAGTAGACCAACTCAAACTCCCGCAACGTCAGCTGACAATTGACACCGCGCAAGCGAACCTCATAAGCTGCTGGATCCACAATCAGCTCACCATTGCCAAAGCGTATGGCCACAGAACCTTCTTCGAGACCCTGAGTCGCAAAAGAACGACGCAAAAGAGCCTTGACGCGAGCTAGAAGCTCTCGAATACTAAAAGGTTTCGTGATGTAATCATCGGCTCCGAGCTCCAAGCCGAGAACCTTATCGATCTCCTCACTTTTGGCTGTGAGCATCAGAATCGGAACTTGTGAATGTTGGCGAATGATGCGGCAAACATCAAATCCGCTCATCTCAGGTAACATACAGTCCAAAACAATCAATTGCGGATGCTCTTCTTCAGCCAAACGCAAGGCTTCAGTACCTGTCGTAGCCGATATAACATCGTAGCCATCTCGTAAAAAATTCTCCCGGAGCATTTCGAGAATGGGATATTCATCATCAACAAGCATGATTTTGGCTGGCACGGCGAGATCACTCCTCAAAAGCTTAAAACTTTTTTGATTATAACAAATATAATGAACGATTTAAGCAAAGAAAAAGGCGTCAGTCTAGTGACTGACGCCTTTGGAATCCGGCGGAGACCTATCTTCCCGGGCCGTCGCCAGCCAGGTATTGTCGGCGCAAGAGAGCTTAACTTCTGTGTTCGGAATGGGAACAGGTGTGGCCTCTCCGCTATATCCACCGGAATGGTTGAGGGCTGTACCCTCAAAAGCCACATAGAGGTGAGAGAAATGAGCTAGAGCAAGATATTGGGGGTTAGCGCTCGAGGCTGCTTCGCCTCTCGCTGTATTGGATCTTGAACCTTCTTTGTGATCAAGTCCTCGACCGATTAGTATCAGTCCGCTGCATGCATTACTGCACGTCCACTCCTGACCTATCAACCTAGTGGTCTACTAGGGGTCTTAACTCCGAAGAGTGGGAAGTCTCATCTTGAGGTGGGCTTCACACTTAGATGCTTTCAGCGTTTATCCCTTCCAGACATAGCTACCCAGCTGTGCCACTGGCGTGACAACTGGTACACCATAGGTCTGTCCATCCCGGTCCTCTCGTACTAGGGACAGCTCCTCTCAAACTTCCTACGCCCACGACAGATAGGGACCGAACTGTCTCACGACGTTCTGAACCCAGCTCGCGTACCACTTTAATCGGCGAACAGCCGAACCCTTGGAAGGTGCTGCCCCTCCAGGATGTGATGAGCCGACATCGAGGTGCCA
>JAEZYR010000116.1 GCA_023442635.1 Bacillota bacterium
CAGTGGTAGCTGGCGTGCGACATGGGCTGGCGAAGGCGGCGGTGTTTTGATCAATCAGTGCCCCCACCAGCTGGATCTTTTGCAGTGGATCTGTGGCCTGCCGACTAAGATCGTAGCCCATGCTCACCAGGGCAAATGGCACAACATCGAAGTCGAAGACGATGTGACAGCCTATATGGAATTCGAATCTGGCGCTACGGGTGTCTTTGTGACGACGACGGCAGATGCCCCTGGCACCAACCGCTTTGAACTGACGCTCGATGGGGGTCGTCTGATTGCGGAGGGGAAGGAACTGATTATTGACCGCCTGGCCTGTGGGCTGAGCGAGTGGACTCAGAAGGAAGAGCAAGGCTTCAAAAAGCCTGAAGTGACGCGTGAAGTGGAGCACTTTGAGGATGCGGGTCCGCAGCATTCGGGCGTGCTCAACGCCTTTGCTGCCGCTATCTTGCGAGGCGAAGACCTGGTTGCTCCAGGTGAAGAGGGCATCAATGGTCTTATGCTATCGAATGCCATCCACCTATCCAGCTGGTTGCAAGATGCGGTCACGATGCCTATTGACGAAGAACGCTATCTAGAAGAATTGAATCGTCGGCGCGCTGAGTCCAAAGTCAAAGATACGGTCGAGCGCACTTTCAGCACAGAGGGCTCCTATTAAGACGAGCAAAAGCCAAAGTCAATTCAGCGTCGGCGATAGGCACTTCATAGCAGCGCAATAGCGTTGAAACGAAGGCTCAAGCCCTATAATAGCTAGCGCGCTTCTCTCAAAGGCAAATCATCAAAACAAAGGCTGCTTAGACATCTTTTGAGTCTGAAACTCAAATGTCAGGCAGCTTTTTTGCTGCCCTATAGGCTATGGTATTTCACGTTACAGTCTGTTACTTGGCCTATCAGAACAAGGAGGAAGAAGAACGTGCAGTATTTAGATGGTGCTTGGCTCTTGCAGGAAGGCTTTCAAGTGGCCTATGCGACGGAGCTCTATGATTGGACCTGGACATGTAACGAAGAGGGGCGCCGAACCTTGATCCTCTATGAGCCCTTTCGCCCCATCCCGCATGAGGGCGCTACGCTAGATGGAGGGCTACTCACCACCGAGATTACATCCCCAGCACCAGGCATTTTTCACTTTGAGCAATACCACCATTTGGGAGTTTGGCGCGAGAGGCCGCTCTTTGAGCTGAAACAGCAAGATGATCCGCTTCAACTTGAGGTGACAGAAGAAAAGCTGACGCTAAAAAGCGGCGAGGCAAGTCTTGAAATTGCTCGCCAAGGCGCCTTAATCTGGTCTTTTTACGATGGCGATCAGCTCAAAAATCGTGTTCTGCCCCGCAGCCGAGCATGGGTGCAAGATGACGAAGGGGAGTCGTGGCAGTCTTGTCGAGTCGCCCTGGGCGTGGATGAGCAGATTTATGGGCTAGGCGAACATTTTGGCCATTTTGTGAAAAATGGTCAGAGCCTGGATATCTGGAATCGCGATGGTGGAACGGGCACACAGCAAGCCTACAAAAATGTGCCTTTTTATCTCAGCTCAAAGGCTTATGGCGTTTTTGTGCAGGATCCAGGCCAGGTTGAGTTTGAGATTGCCAGCGAGCGCGTCTCGGATGTGCAATTTGCCGTGCGAGGCGAGGTTCTCCGCTGGTGCTGGCTCAATGGTCAAGATATGGCCCATGTTTTAGAGCGCTACACTGACCTGACGGGGCGCGCCCCTAGACTGCCAGCTTGGTCTTATGGCCTCTGGCTGTCGACCTCCTTTTTGACGGACTACAACGAAAAAACGGTTTTGGACTTTGTAGATGGCTGCCTTGAGCGCAAGATCCCGCTCGACGTTTTCCACTTTGACTGCCTTTGGATGAAGGCTTATGAATGGTGCAACTTTATTTGGGATGAGAAGAAATTCCCTGACCCTGAACGCCTGCTGGCCGAGCTACACCGTCGCGGTCTGAAGGTTTGTGTGTGGATCAATCCCTATATCGCCCAAAAGTCCCCACTCTTCAAAGAGGGGCTCAAAGAAGGCTACTTCCTCCAAAAAGTGGATGGCAGTGTTTGGCAGTGGGATCGCTGGCAAGCTGGTATGGCTATCGTCGACTTTACCAACCCTGCAGCAGCTCAGTGGTACAAAAAACAGCTCAGCCGCTTGCTGGACATGGGGGTGGATTGCTTCAAGACGGACTTTGGCGAGCGCATTCCATGCGATGTTTTCTATTGGGATGATGCCGACCCTGAGCGCATGCACAACTACTACAGCAAACTGTATAACCAAACGGTTTTCGAGCTCTTGCTCGAGCGCAAGGGCGAAGGCGAAGCGGTGCTGTTCGCCCGCTCAGCTACGGCTGGTTGCCAGGCCTACCCCGTCCATTGGGGCGGAGATTGTACCGCCACCTATGAGTCCATGGCCGAAAGTTTGCGAGCTGGGCTATCCTTCGCTTTGTCTGGTTTTGCTTACTGGAGCCACGATATAGGCGGTTTTGAAGATGGCTGCGAACCTGAACTCTACCGCCGCTGGACCCAGTTTGGCCTCTTGTCCTCCCACTCGCGCTATCACGGCAACGGCATGAACAAGGTGCCGTGGCTTTATGGTGAGGACTCAGTCGAAAACACGAGACTTTATGCACGCTTGAAGCAAAGACTCTTGCCCTATCTTCTTTGCTGCCAAGAGGAGGCCTGCCAAAAAGGCCTGCCCGTGATGCGGCCGATGGTTCTAGCCTTCCCAAAAGATCTCAATACTCGCTACCTCGCAACCCAATACATGCTAGGGCCAGACCTCCTCGTCGCACCTGTTTTCACGGAACAGGGAGACGTTTCCGTCTACCTACCTGAGGGTGGCGACTGGATTCAACTGTCGCCCAAAGCCGAAATGATCGCGCGTCACAAAGGCGGTCAATGGCTGCATTACCGCGCTGGAGCTTTTGAGATACCGCTGTTCCTGCGAGCTGGAGGCATGCTGCCTTTGGCCGAAGAGGCCTTCAATGCTGATCAGACCGATCTCAAGCGGGTGAGCTTGCTCCTGGGCGTGACACCAGAGCCAAATCATCGGCGCACTTTGTCTTTGCCACAGGCAAATGGCGAGATCATCGGCACGATTGCTTGGACGCCGAAGCAGGCAGAGGATAGCGAAAAAGCTTGTCCTGAGCTGGGTGTTGAAGGCATCGAACTGTTGGCTGTTGCCTACGGAGATGAGCTAACGGTCTGAAACCAGGCCAAGAGCTTGTCATGATCGATAGAAGCGAGGGGTAAAGCCTATGAATCATCCGAAGGATGGCCAAAAGCCAACAAGCTATCAGGCGCTATTTGATGACTTTGTTTATGGCGGCGACTACAACCCAGAGCAATGGCCGTCAGCGGTCTGGGAAGAGGACATGGAGCTTTTTGCTGAAGCTGGTATCTGCTCAGCGACGATCAATGTCTTTAGTTGGCCCTTCTTGCAACAAGGCCCAGAGCAGTATGACTTTTCATTACTGGATCGCATTTTTGACCGCCTAGAGGCAGCTGGCCTGAAGGTGGTACTTGGCACAGCAACGGCGGCTTTGCCAGCTTGGTTATCGAAGCTCGAGCCTGGCGTACACCGCGTGGATTGGGAGGGACGTCGCCACCGCTTTAGCCATCGCCACAATTTTTGCCCGACTTCCTCAGCCTATCGGCATTATGCTGGGGCTTTGGTCGAAAAGATAGCGGCTCGCTATAGCCAGCGCCCCTCCTTAATCTGCTGGCATATCAACAATGAATATGGCGGTTATTGCTACTGTCCTGACTGTGAAAAGGCCTTTCAAGCTTGGGTGAAGACCCGCTATGGCACACTCGAGGCGGTCAATCAGGCATGGAATATGAGTTTTTGGGGGCATCTCTTGACAGACTGGGATGAAATTGTCGTCCCGAATGCCTTGGGTGAAGGTATGTGGGATCAGCGCTCGGCCTTCGCTGGCATCAGCCTGGACTACATGCGCTTCCAAAGCGAACAGCTCCTATCTCTGTATCGCCTGGAGCGGGATAAGATTCGCCAGTACGATCCCGATACGCTCATTACCACGAATTTGATGGGCTTGTTTAAGGACTTGGACTACTTTGCCTGGGCAAAAGAAATGGATGTCATCTCCTATGACAATTATCCAGCGCGCACCACACCACCTTGGGCCAATGCCTTTTTGCATGAACTGATGCGGAGTTTGAAGCAGGGCAAGCCCTATATGCTCATGGAACAAAGCCCATCGCAGGTCAATTGGCAGCCCTGGAATGCCCAAAAGCGGCCTGGGCAAATGCGCCAAATCAGCTATCAAGCCCTGGGTAACGGTGCCGACACGATTCAGTTTTTTCAGTTGCGTCAATCCAGAGGCGCTTGCGAAAAATTCCACGCGGCGGTGATCGCCCATGCTGGCCATGGGCAGACCCGGCAATTTCAAGAGATCAAGGAACTAGGTCAGGAGCTGCCGATCTTGCAAGCTAGTGGCTTGTTGGGGAGTCGAGTTGAGACAAAAGTCGGCATCTTGATGAGCTGGGAGAACTTCTGGGCACTCGAGTTGATGGCGGGTCCAACAAAAGATCTCAAGTATCAGGAGCAACTCTTGCACTACTACGAAGGCCTCCGCCGCCTGGGCTTGAATGTAGACTTCCTTGAGCCTGGCTCCGACTTGACACTGTATCGCTTTTTGATCGCGCCGTCACTTTACATGATCCGCGAAGAAGAGGCTAAAGCCCTAGAGGATTGGGTCGCGACGGGTGGCCACTTGCTATTGACTTATATGAGTGGCGTGGTCGATCCCAACGACAATGTCTGGCTGGGCGGTTACCCTGGCCCATTGCGCAAGCTAGCTGGCATATGGGTTGAAGAAGTCGATGGTTTGACCCCAGAAGAGCGAAATGCCTTCGTTTTGACAGAAGCAGGCGAAAAGGCACTGGTGTCGACGCTGGCATCCTCCTCTCCCCATACATTCACTTGCCGCTTGCTCTGTGAACGCGTGCACCCTGAAGGGGCTGAAGTCCTGGCTACTTACCAGCGAGAATATTATCAAGGCGAGCCTTGCTGGACACGGCATGCCTGGGGTGAGGGCTATTGTGATTACATGGCCTCCATGGTCGACAAAGACCTGCTCGAGCAGCTTTATCAAGCCATTCTGAGCCAACTGGGGGTGAAGACTTTCGCCGAACTGCCAGAAGGACTTGAACTGACGGAGCGCCACAATGAACAGTGGACCTATCGCTTTTTGAGTAACCCGCAGGCTACGGCAAGTACCTATCCTTTGTCTCTTCAACCCGAGCAAGGGGAATGCCTAGTCGGTGTTCGGCCAGGGGTGGAGGATCCAGGAGAAGGTCAGCTCGAAGCTTATGGCGTGCGCATCTATCGCTATCCTCGCCAAGCTTAAGCCCGTCAACCTTCACAGCAAAGCCAGCAGCAAAGGCTGTTAAGTCGCTCAGCCCTTAGCAGATCAATGGGCTAAGCGTGCAGAGCCTACCCACAGCGCTAGATATTAAGGAGATCGATATGCCAAATCCATCACCCTTGCGTCAGGCAGCTCGTGCCGTCAAACAGTTGCACGAGCGAATCTATGCCACCAAGCCGCTTCCAGAGGAGAAGGGGTCGGTTTGTTCCGATCTAGGGAGGCAGCAGGCCTCCGATCTAAAAGAGCAAACGCTCAGTGACAAGCAACGCCGTGCCAAAGAACTGGTAGCGCAGATGACGACGGAGGAGAAGCTGGGGCAGTGCCTTTACAACGCCCCGGCCATCGACCGCCTGTGCATTCCTGCCTATAACTGGTGGAATGAAGCCTTGCACGGCGTGGCACGAGCTGGTGTGGCGACTGTCTTTCCACAGGCCATTGGCCTGGCCGCCAGTTTTGACCCAGCTTTGATGCAGCAGGTTGCTCGTGTGATTGCGAAAGAAGGACGCGCCAAGTACCAGGCGCAGTTTGCCGCTGGCGATCACGATATCTACAAGGGTCTGACTTTCTGGTCGCCGAATATCAATCTCTTTCGAGATCCAAGGTGGGGGCGCGGCCAAGAGACCTATGGTGAAGATCCTTATTTAACCAGTCGTCTCGCCGTCTCCTTTATCCGAGGCCTGCAAGGCCAATTGCCTGACACGTTATTGGCAGCCGCTTGTGCCAAGCACTTTGTGGCGCATAGTGGCCCCGAAGCAATTCGGCATGCCTTCGATGTATCGCCATCTGTCTATGATTTGGCCGACAGTTATTTGCCAGCCTTCTATGCGGCTGTAGCAGAAGCCAAAGTAGAAGCGGTCATGGGAGCCTACCATCGCCTCTACGGTGAACCCTGCTGTGGGTCAGCCGAGCTGATCGAGGGGGTCCTGAGACAAGATTGGGGCTTTCAGGGTCACTATGTCTCAGACTGTTGGGCCATCATGGACTTTCATCAATATCACTTGGTTACGCCAGACGTCGTGCACTCAGCAGCGCTGGCTCTCAACAGCGGCTGCGACCTGAATTGTGGCGTAGCCTTCCAGGCCTTAGGTGAGGCGCTGGAGAAGGGGCTCATCGATGAAGACAGCCTCAGCACAGCTGTTGAACGACTCATGCTGACGAGGCTCAAGCTCGGCCTGTTAGACGTCAAAGCACCCGAAAGTGCAGCCGCCACCCAAGAAAGCAGCCAGGAAGTAACGAAAGAAGAACTGGCGACGACAACGCCGTTGGCCCGACCGACGTCAGAGCCGTTGGCCTGGACTTTTGACCTCGTGGACTGCCCTGAACATCAGGCTCTGAATTTGGAAGTTGCCGCCAGAAGCATGGTGCTTTTGCGCAATGAGCCAACTGAATCTGGCCAGCCCATTTTGCCCCTCCCAAAAGGCCACTACCGACATATTGCGATCACGGGTCCCAACGCGGACAGCCGCCTGGCGCTCGAAGGCAATTATGCAGGGCGAGCTTCGCATTACAGCACCATCCTAGATGGTTTTCGCCAAGTGGCTTCTCGCCTGGATCCCACGGCACGTGTCCACTTTGCAGAGGGCTGTCATTTGTATCAGGATCGCATGACACAGCTGGCAGAACGAGCAGGGGATCGCGAAGCCGAGGCGGCCCAACTTTTTGCTAGGAGTGACCTTATCATCTGTGCTTTGGGCCTAGATTCTTCCATAGAAGGTGAGCAAGGCGATGCTGGCAACGAGTATGGCAGTGGTGACAAACCCCATTGCCAACTGCCAGGCCGACAAGCCCAACTGTTGGAGCTTGCACTCGCCAGCGGCAAGCCCGTCATCGCGGTGATCCTTGCTGGATCCGCCATCATCGTGCCTGAAGATCCTCGCCTCAACGCCCTTGTTTGGGCAGGCTACCCTGGTGCTAGAGGCGGTGAAGCTTTGGCCAGCTTGCTTTATGGTGAGCGCAACTTCAGTGGCCGTCTACCCTTTACCATCCACCGCCAAGATGAAGATTTGCCAGCTATGGAAGATTACAGCATGCAGGGTAGAACCTATCGCTATATGCAGCAAGACGCCCTTTATCCCTTTGGCTTTGGCCTAGGCTATGGTCACCTCCGCTATGAGACCAAGGCGTGGCGCGTGACCCAGGCGCAGGCTGTCTCCGAAGCTCAGGCAATCTACGAAGCCAAGGCAGGCGGAGAAGGCTCCGCGCTTGAAAATACACCCAAGGTGGGCGAAGCCTGTCGTCTGGAGTCGGGAGAGCAGCTGATATGGGAGGTAGAGGTCGAAAACCCAAGCCCATATCCAGCCTGGGTACCTATGCAGCTTTACCTCAGCTACGAAGCGAGCAGCACGCCAGAAAAACCCCTGCCGAACAGGCGCCTGGTGGGACTCGAAACTTGCCATCTCAACCCAGGCGAAAAGCAGCTGCTGACCTTTGTTTTGCCCGAAAAAGCGCTTTGGCACGTCGATGCTGAGGCTGAGATTTATCGGCCAGATGCTCAGGTAAATTTGGAGCTGTCCGTTGTGCAGCCTTGTGAGCGAGCTTTGGCGCTTAGTGGCGACTCTGTTTTGCGTTTAGAGATCAAAAGGTGACAAAAGCAAGGCGCATCTGTCTGGCTTCCACATTTGATAGTTTTGCCCGTTTTGGAGGTTGCGGGTAAAAACACTGATAAAACAAGGCTTTAGGCGGTTTTACTTGGGTTTTTGTGGCATCTGGACGGGTGAATTCAGGGATGTTTGAGGGGGCTGATTGGGCGCTGTGTGGCGCGGTGCGTTAGGGAGTTGTCCGCGATTTTGAGCCCGCGTTAGTGAGTTGTCCGTGAACGTTAGGGAGTGCGTGAGGGCAAGAAAAAGCCCACCGAGCTGGGAGGGCTGGTGGGTTTTCACAGTAAGCCGATCATGTTGCTAAGATCTAGATTCCCCGATGTAAGCTTGCCCGTTGAGCAAAAGCGGCATGAGCGTATTTTTAAGCTCGAGTAGTTCTCGGAGGGTACTCACACAAGTAAAAATTTGTTCTGCGGCTCTTTCCGTCATTTGTTTGAAGCAAATCAATACTTCATCTGGCGGACAGGTGAATTGCAAGGATTTAAGGGCTGGAGCATTAATTGCTACATAAGTTGTTCCATTACTATTCATGCGATCAAGCACATTTCCTAGTGTTTTAATTACGCCAACTAGGAAGAATAGTCCGCCTTTATCTGGCGTTATTGCACTAAGGCCACGTCCGATAGCGCAATCGGTAAAAGCTATGTTCCAGCGTCCAACCGGTGCGCGAACACTAAGAAGCAAGTCACTCGCTTTTGCTTCTCTGCTGTAACTTGTGGCGTAAGAACAAATAGAAGGGAACAATTTTTGAAAGTCCGTAGCTCCTTGATAGAAAGGTATTCCATCACCTGTTTCATTTATGTATGACCCGTTAGGAGATTGTCCCATTGTTACCTTGAAAAAATCACCGATTCTTGCAGCGAACCATCCCTTTGGTATCTCTTGCTTAAGCTCTTCATTCCAGACCATCTTGCCACCACTGGAGCGATACGGCTTGCCATTCTAGTCTGGGAAGTCGAACTGGACGAACCAGTAGTTGTAGAGGTCTTGGGCGGTCTGCTCGAGTTCGGAGATTTGATTTTTAAGGTTTTCGATAAGATCTTCTATCAATCTCAATGGAGTTAATATTTTAATCTGTTCTTCTATTCCAGGTATCTCTATTTCTAACTGCTCTTTGGGAATCGTGCATTCCATGGCGCACAAGATTGGTGGTATTTGGCATCTGACGCATGGAGAAGCCAACGCGATCTTATTGCCCTATGTCATCGACTATAATCGCAAGAAGACTGATCGTTATGATCAGCTCGAAAAGGAATTGGGCGTTGAAGATATTGCAGAAGAGGTTCGCAAGCTCAATGCACAAGTGGGCATCAGCGCGACTATTCGCGATGGAAAGAATACGATTATCACAGAAGAAGAATTCTTGGCGCATTTGGATACGATGAGTGAAAATGCGTTTGCAGATGCATGCACGCCGACCAATCCGCGTGAGACTTCTGCAGAGGATATCAAGAAAATTTACCAAGCAGCGTTCTATGGAGAAAAAGTAGATTTCTAATCGAAATGTGGGTTTGCATAGAAGGCGATAAGAAAGACCGGCACGGAAGGCGGTGCGCCACAGCGATTAAACCGTAACAACAATTTGAGCGGCACCTTCAAGTGGTAAAAACAGAAAAGACCAGTCATGATCAAGCATTGGCTTGACGTGACTGGTCTTTTAACATTTTTAGTATAAATTGGATTTTACTTCGATTTTACACCGGTTTGCTTACGGATTTTACTGCCAAAACTTAAAATACAGGCGTACTCAAGAGAAAAGTGCAAAAAATAAATGTCAAAGGAGACATAGAAAATGAAAAAGATTATTAGTTTCCTCACAGTAGCAATGTTGCTTGTATGTGCGCTTACCGGTTGCGGCGGTAACAAAGAAGCTGTAGCAACAGACGGGTCCACATCAATGAACAAAGTTATTGGTGCTCTGAGTGAAGCCTTTGAAGCAGACACCGGCATTACTGTAACCTACAACGCTACTGGTTCCGGCGCAGGCATTCAGGCAGTACAGGAAGGCAGATGTGACATCGGACTTTCCAGCCGTGACCTCAAGGATAAAGAAAAGGCAAACGGACTTGAAGGCACAATCCTCGCCTATGATGGCATCGCAATCATTGTAAATTCTAACAACCCTGTTTCTGACCTCGATGTTAAAACCATCGCTAAGATCTATACCGGCGAAATCAAGAACTGGAAAGAAGTTGGCGGCAACGATGCAGAAATCGTACTCATCGGTCGTGAGGCAGGCAGCGGTACAAGAGACGGTTTTGAGTCCATCACCGATACCGAAGATAAGTGCAAGTACCATCAGGAACTTACCTCTACCGGCGACGTTATCACAACCGTAGCAAGTAACCCCGGTGCCATCGGTTATGCTTCTCTCGCTTCTGTAAAGGATACCGTAAAGGCTCTTACCGTTGGCGGTGTTGCTCCGAGCGAAAAAGCCATTAAGGACGGAAGCTATGTTGTACAGCGCCCCTTCGTTCTCGTAACCAAAAAGGATGCGAAACTCACTGAAAGCGCTCAGAAATTCTTCGACTATATTACTTCCGAAGCGGCAAACGAGATCATCAGCAGAGCAGGTGTCGTTCCTGCAAACTAAGGAAGCTTAAGCGACGGCGCACAAGTGCCGCCGCTTATTCCCCTTGAGGTTGATTATGAAGAAAAACAGATTATTGGAGAATATCGTACACGGCATATTACTCATACTCGGTTTAATTACCGTAGGCTGTGTTCTGCTCATAACGGTATATCTGATTATATCGGGTATTCCCGCCATAAAGGAAATCGGACTTTTTCATTTCCTTCTCGGCAAAGAGTGGGCATCCACCGCTGCCGAACCGAAATACGGAATACTGCCGTTTATACTGACAAGCGTGTACGGAACGGCAGGCGCAATATTGATTGGTGCGCCGATCGGCTTCTTTACCGCCGTGTATCTTTCAAAGGTAGCAAATAAGAAGGTCAGAGCCGTTATTGAAGCTGCTGTCAACCTGCTCGCAGGTATTCCTTCGGTTGTGTATGGTCTTGTTGGTATGATCGTACTCGTGCCGGCGATCCGTGAGATTTTCGATGTGCCGGACGGCGCAAGTTTACTTGCGGCAATTATCGTACTTGCCATTATGATACTGCCGAACATCATAAAGGTGTCTATCACGGCTCTTGATGCCGTTCCAAAGGAATATGAGGATGCTTCCCTTGCTCTTGGTGCAACACCTACCGAAACCTTTTTCAAGGTGTCTGTCCCTGCCGCAAAAAGCGGTATTGCCGCCGCTGTGGTACTCGGTGTCGGTCGTGCCATCGGTGAAGCAATGGCGGTTATGATGGTTGCAGGTAACGTAGCAAATATGCCTTCACTCTTTAAGAGTGTTCGTTTCCTTACCACAGCCGTTGCAAGTGAAATGGCTTATTCTAGCCCCGGCAGTTTACAGAGAAACGCTCTTTTTTCTATCGCACTTGTACTGTTCTTGTTTATTATGATGATTAACGCTACGCTCAATTTCTTCTTGAAACGGGACAAGGAGAAATAAGATGAATAAAAAACGAAAATTATATATCGGTTTCATGCGTGGCGCAATGATTGTTTGTACTGTACTCACAGCGGCGCTTGTGCTGTTCCTTATGGGATATGTGCTTATAAACGGTATTCCGAATATTTCGTGGGAATTGCTCTCCACCAAACCGAGTTACTTAACCGAGAGAATCGGTATTTTGCCCGATATTCTAAACACGGTTTATATCGTGCTTGCAACGCTCGTTATCGTATTACCTCTTGGTGTCGGTGCGGCAATATACCTTACTGAATATGCTAAAAACAAAAAGTTGGTGGCTATGATCGAGTACGGCGCTGAAACCCTTTCGGGTATTCCGTCTATCATATACGGTCTTGTTGGTATGCTGCTGTTTTCCAACAATTTCGGAACAAGCTTGATTGCAGGTGCACTGACACTTGTTATTATGAACCTTCCTACCGTAATGCGTACCACGCAAGAGAGCCTAAAAACCGTTCCGCAGAGCTACCGTGAAGGAGCTTTCGGTTTGGGTGCAGGTAAATGGCGTGTCATCCGTACCGTAGTATTGCCCGGATGTGTGGATGGCGTTATCACAGGTGGTATCCTCTCTGTCGGTCGTATCCTTGGTGAGTCTGCGGCATTGCTCTTTACCGCTGGCTTTGCCCACGCTCTTAACGGCATTTTTACGGGACTGACTTCTCCCGGCGCCACCTTAACGGTTGCTTTGTATGTGTATGCGAAAGAAGCGGGAGAATTTGGAGTAGCTTTCGCAATCGCCGCAATTTTGATGATTCTCACATTGATTATAAATCTGTCTGCCACATTGGTGGGCAAATACTTTGCTAAAAGGAGAAACGTATGAGTGAAATAATGACGGCTAAAGACCTGTGCCTATGGTACGGAGACAATAAAGCCTTAAAAGATATAAATATTGCTATTCCCGAAAAGAGTATCACGGCGCTGATCGGCCCTTCCGGATGCGGCAAGTCCACATTTCTTAAAACCCTTAACCGTATGAACGACCTTATCCCGATTGTAAAAATCACGGGCGAGGTTTGCTATAACGGTCGCAACATATTCGATAAAGATGTGGACGTGAACGAACTTCGCCGTGACGTTGGTATGGTGTTTCAGAAGCCCAATCCCTTCCCGATGAGCATTTACGATAATATCGCTTACGGACCCCGTACTCACGGTATCACAAGCAAGGTGAAACTTGATGAAATCGTAGAGCAGGCGCTTCGTGATGCGGCTATTTGGGGCGAGGTTAAGGACAGACTCAAAAAGAATGCTCTCGGTCTTTCGGGCGGTCAGCAACAGCGCCTTTGCATTGCCCGTGCTCTTGCCGTAAAGCCAAAAGTTCTCTTGATGGATGAGCCGACTTCGGCGCTCGATCCTATCTCCACCTCTCGAATTGAGGAACTTGCATTGCAATTGAAGGAAAAATATACAACAATTATAGTGACTCATAATATGCAGCAGGCAGTTCGTATTTCGGATAATACGGCATTTTTCCTTCTCGGAGAGTTGGTGGAATTCGGTGAAACTGAGAAACTATTCTCGCAGCCGAAGGATAAGCGCACCGAAGATTACATTACAGGAAGGTTTGGTTAATATTATGAGAAGCAGATTTGATGAGCAGCTTAGCCTGCTGAATAAAAAGATGATTGAAATGGGCGCTGAATGTGAAAGTATTATCGCCCTATCCACAAAGGCACTTTTGGAAGGCAACGCCGCAGGCGCACGAAAGGCAAAAGAACAAGGGCATAAAATCGACCAAATGGAGCGTGAGATAGAATCCATTTGTCTTAGATTATTGCTTCAACAACAGCCTGTAGCAAAAGATCTTCGTGTGATTTCCGCCGCCCTTAAAATGATTACCGATATGGAAAGAATCGGAGATCAGGCAGAAGATATTGCCGAGATCATTACTTTCCTTGACGGCAGAACCGGAGAGGAATGCCACGATATTCGTCTTATGGCAGAAACCACTATTAAAATGGTAACCGACAGCATCGATGCCTATGTTAAGCAGGATCTTGAGCTTGCCAAGTCGGTATCCGATTACGATGATGTAGTGGATGACGCCTTTGACCGTGTAAAACAGACACTTATTAAGATGATTTCCGAAAATACTGCCGATGGCGGGTATGCGGTGGATCTTCTTATGATAGCAAAATATTTTGAACGTATCGGAGACCACGCTGTGAATATTGCGGAGTGGGTCGAGTTCTCCGTGACCGGCGTTCACAATAGAGAATAATATGATTTGGTGTGTTGATGACGACAATACCATACGTGACATCGAGGTTTATACACTGACACAAACCGGCTTTGAAGCCAAAGGCTTTGCTGATGGTATATCTATGCTTGAAGCACTCAAAACCGAAAAGCCGGAGCTGATCGTGCTTGACATTATGTTGCCCGGTAAGGACGGCGTTGAGGTCTTGAAAAAGATTAGAAGCAATCCCGAAACACGAAAAATCCCTGTGATTATGGCGACCGCCAAAGGCACCGAAATGGATAAAATTCAGGGACTTGATACGGGTGCTGACGATTACCTTGTAAAACCTTTTGGTGTGATGGAAATGGTATCCCGTATTAAAGCCGTGCTGCGCCGCTGTGAACCAGACGAGAAAGAGGAAGTTCTTACTATCGGTGAAATTACGCTTAGCGACAAAGAACATTTTGTGACCGTTAATGGTGAAAAGGTGGTACTTACCTTTAAGGAATTTGAGATTCTGAAGCTCTTTATGAGCAATCCCGGCATCGTGTTCTCCCGTGATAAACTCCTGTCGGAAGTGTGGGGGATCGATTATCTCGGCGAGTCGAGAACGGTGGATATGCACATTAAAACCCTTCGCCAGAAATTGGGCGATGCAGGAGCTCTCATTGAAACGGTGATCGGTGTTGGCTATAAAATGAAGGGTAAAAGATGAGTAAAAAAATCTTTCGCTCTATCATAGCCGTTGCAATGGTTGTGCTTTTGGCAAGTCTTTTTATCGCAAGCAGCTTTCTGTATGATTATTCTAATAAATCACAGGTAACACGGCTCAAAGAGGAACTTTCTCTTGTAGTTACTAATGTGGACAAGGTCGGAACTGGATATTTTGATAACTTTGATTCTTCTGTGTTCCGCTTTACGTTAGTGTCTGCTGACGGTTCGGTACTCTATGATTCGCAG